>JAITFE010000086.1 GCA_031281585.1 Bifidobacteriaceae bacterium
CCGATTCGCCGCCGCCTGGGGAAGTGAGGCAGACTAGCACCGGAACTCCTGGTGGGAGGTGGTTTTGACGCTCCCTTGCTACCAGGAGTTCCCCCACGTCACAGCCCCAACACGCCGCACCCCGTCAAGTTCCCAAACAGCCACTTAGCGATGCGACCATGTTCATGAACCCGTTGATTGCGTTGGTCACGGGCCGGCTGGGATCCAGTTCGCGCGCCCGCCGGGCTATCCGTCGGTTGAGGGCGATTCCGCGTGGCGTCGCGGTCTCCGCCACCTCGTTCCCGATCGAGTACATGATGACCGAGGGATGGTTGAAGTCCTTGGCGATCATCGAGGCGAGGTCCCTTTCCCATTCGGACTCGAAGTCCGCGGAGTAGTCGTGCTTCGACTTGCTGCGCCACCAGACGTCGGTCAACTCGTCCACCACGAGGACGCCGCGGCGGTCGCACGCCCGCAAAGCGGCGCGAGAAAGCGGGTTGTGGGCGCTGCGGATCGCGTTGTAGCCGCTTTCCTTCAGTATCCTGATGCGGCGGTCTTCTGCGGCGTCGAGGGTGTGAGCGCCGATGACGCCGCTGTCGTGATGGACGCAGGCTCCCCTCAGCTTCACGGCGCCGCCGTTGATCCGCAGCCCGTCGCGGGCGTTGACCGAGATCATCCGGATTCCGATCTCGTCTTCCGCCTCATCCATCTCGCCGCCCTCCGCCCGGACACTTGCCCGAAGCCGGTACATGTCGGGGTTGGCGGGAGACCACGGTTGGACAGCGCGGATCTCGATAACGGCGTGGACCTCGGCAACCCCGTCTGACTTGATCACCGCTGAGTGAGCGGCCGATTTGAACCGTTCGCCCGCCGGGCTGACCAACTCCGCCTCGACCACAGCCGCCCGCGTGCCCGGCGAGACGTTGCGCAAGGGTATGGTCACGGCCACTTCCGCACAGGTCCCGCAGATGCGCGTCGTGACTGCTCGCGGACCCTCGGGGGCGACGAAGACGGCCGGTCCGGTCAGCAAGTGGACCGGGCGGTAGATGCCGCTGCCGGTGTACCAGCGGCTGTTGGGCTCGCCGCTGTTGTCGGCGATCACTTCGACCGTGTTGGGGCAGCCGAAGTCAAGCAGGCCGCCGATGTCCACAGTGAACAGCGCGTACCCCGACGCGCGGCCTCCAGCCAAGTGCCCGTTGACGAGCACTTGTGAGCGCTGGTAGACGCCCTCGAACTCGAGAAACACCGCCCCGCCCCGCCACCCCTCCGGGGCGAGGAAAGTCTTGCGGTAGCGGTACTTCCCGCCGGGGAAATAGCCGGTTCGCGGGCCGTTGCGGGTTTCCGGGTCCCGCCCCTCGTGGAACATCGCGTCGTCGGGAAGGATCAGAGGCCCCCGCGCGGCATCGGGCCTGTCGGGCGTGGCGGTCTGGACGTACCAGTCGTCGGCGAAAGGCTCGCGTTTCATGGGCGTTCAGCGAACCGACTTGATCGGGACGATGACGGCCGCCGCCGCCACCACGCAGACCAAACCGAAGACGAACAGCGCTGGATATCCCCCGAATGCGTTGATGAGGAAGGCGGCCAGTCCGGGAGAAGCGGCGCCGGGGATGTTGTTGGCGATGTTCAGGATGCCGAGGTCTTTCGCCGCAGAAGCTCCGGCCTTTGGGAGAACTTCCGTCATCAGGGCCTGGTCGGCGGAGAGGTAGAGGCCGAAGCCCATCCCGACGAGGATCCCGAGGACGCACATTCCCGCGAGCGTGGGCGAGAACAGGGGGACAACCAGTCCGGCGCCCATGAGGACGGACGCGATGTAGAGGAAGACCTTCCTTCGGCGTAGCCGGTCGCTCAGCCATCCGCCGAGCAGCACCGTCGCCAGGACGCCGCCGAGCAGAGCTACGCTGAGGAGGCCGATTTTCTGGTTCGCCTCCGCTTCGGTTAGTCCAATGTAATCGGTCAGCGTGTAGAGCTGGTAGACGGACACGATGGTGTAGCCGAAGAGGAAAAGCAGACGTCCGAAGAACGCTAGGTGAAAGTCGGGGTACCTGCGGGGACTGACCCAAAAGCCCCGGACGAATCCACGCCAGTTGAACGGCTCGCGCTCAAGGGCGAGGCTGGAGCTGTCCCGGTTGAACGCGATGAACGCCCCAGTCACGGCGAGGATGGCCACGCCAAAGACGGTGTAGCCGGGCCCCAACCGCTCGGCAAGGGCCCCGGCGCCCACGACCCCCGCGGTTGTGCCGATGATGGTTCCGATGCCCACCGCGGCGGAGGCGGTTCCGCGCTTGCTGCGGGGAAAACGGTCCGCCACAATCGCGGACAATGGGCCCTGAAGCACGTTCAGCGCGAGTTGGATCACCACCCAGAACGCGGCGACCCAGAACAGGGACCGCAAGTGGCCCATGCCCAAGAGGAAGACGGCGGCGATCATAGATCCCGCCAGCATCCATGGCGTGCGCCGTCCCAGCCGCGACCGGGTGCGGTCGCTGAACGCTCCGATGATCGGCTGGACCACGAAAGTAAACATGACTCCGATGGTGGTGACCAAGGCGAGGTTGGTGATCTTGTTTTCGGGGTCGAGGTCTCTCACTTGGTTTGGCAGAAGGACCTGCTGGAGCCCCTGGTAGTTGGCTAGCAGCGCGATCCACACGACGGGGAGGGAGAGCAGCAGACGGCGGTGGGGCGCCTCTTCAATTGGCGGCCCGGCCGCGGCGGCCGGATGGGCTGGAGGTGTGGCGTTCGACATCGTTGTCCGTTCTGCGTTCAGATGGTTTGGCCTAGATCGGGGGCGTGCGAGCGTGACTTTTCGGCGGTCATGCCGCGCGCCCGGCGCTGACGGCGCGGCCCACTGCGTGAAGCCAACCGGGCCACCGGTTGTCTGGCCCCGCGGAGTAGTCCCAGAGCATGTTGTTGCAGACGTACCCCACGGCGACACCTGTCGCGGGGTCTGCGAATGCGAGGCGCCCGCCCGCCCCGGTGTGCCCAAACGAATGCGGTCCGAGCATTGGGTTGCCGGTGCGATAGATCTCGAATCCCGACGAGAACCGCAAGGGGTGCTTGTCCGGCAGTCTCGCGAAACTGCCTGGTGAACGCAAACCGTCGGTCTGGGGCGCCGCGGCCCGCCTGATTGTCGCGGCCGAAAGGAGGCGCGGCGTCCCTTCAACATCGCCGATGGTCGCCGCGTACAGCTTCGCCAACGAGCGGGCGTCGCCGATCCCGTTGCCCGAGGGAAACTCGGCCGCGTGGGCTTTCCTCGTGTTCAGTAGGCGCATAGCACCGTCGCCATGGGGCGCGACCGCCAAGACCGCCTGGACCAAAGGGTCCTTCCGGTCGAGGGCAAGCCAGGCGCGCAGGGCGATGCCGACCTTCACTCGCTGGTGGACGACGAGTTGCGGCACAACACGGGGCTCCAACTCTTGAGGAAGGCCGATCCACAAGTCGAGGGCCAAGGGTTCGGCGATCTCGCGTCGAAACACAGTGCCGATGGTGTCGCCTGTTACCCGTCGGATGGCCTCGCCGACAAGCTGCCCGAATGTGAAGGTGTGGTACATGAATGCTGTGCGAGGTCGCCAAAATGGCGCCATGCGCTCGAGCGACGCGATGGTGCGACCCCAGTCCAGATAGTCGTGCGGTCGCAGCCCGTCGGCGGCCGGGAACTGAGCGAGGCCGGCTCGGTGCGAGAGGACATCGCGCAAGGTGATCTCGGCTTTGCCGTTCTGCGCGAATTCCGGCCAGTAGCTGCCGATGGGGGCGTCGACGTCGAGTCTTCCCTGCTGCGCCAGCCGGTGCACCAGGATGCTGGCAATGCCTTTTGTCGCCGACGTGAGCACCTGGATGCCATCTCCGGGGTACGGCAGATCGCGGGCCAAGTCCCGGCCGGCCCAGATGTCGACCACCTTTACGCCGTGCTGGTAGACGGCCAACTGCGCTCCGCCGGCGTCTTTGGCCTGCGCTTGAGCGAACGCCTGACGGACGCTTTCGAAGCCGGGGGCGACATCGCCGCGGGTTGCAGCGGTCACGGCCGGGCGCCGAACACGAGGTCCGCGAAGTCGCGCCAGGCCGCGCGCAGATCGATCGAGGGGTCGCGCAGCCATGCGAGTTGGATGCCCTCATGAAAACTGTCGACCATTGTGACGAATCTCTCGGGATCGGGATGCCAATTGGCGGTCATGGCGACAGCCCGCTCCCGGATGCGCCGCGCGCGGTCGACTAGGTGCTGATGCGCGGGGTGAGAGGGGTCCAGGGATTCCGCCCCGAGGATGGTGTACAGGCGGACGATCTCAGGACATCCCGCATCGCGGTCGATGAGACGGTCCATGAAGGCCCGCGCGCCCTCGCGGGTGGACCCGTCCACGCCAATCTCGGCCAGGAAGCGCTCGTTCGACTCATCCTGGTGGTCGAGGACCGCGACAAGGAGATCCTGCTTCGAGGCGAAGTAATGCAGCATACCCGCGTTGGTCATCTCGCATTCTTCGGCGAGTCGCGCCAGCGTCAGGGCGTTGTAGCCGCGAGCGGAGATGAGCGCGGTCGCCGCTTCCAGAATCATGGCTCGGCGCTCGGGGCCGCTGAAGCGCACCCGCTTCCGGCCTTTCTCAACGGCAGTTTGCGATTTGGTCATGTCTCCCTCCCTCAGATTCTGACCGAAAGCGCGTTAGGGTCGCCGGAGAACGCCCCGATCTCAAGGCGCGTCCGCTCGGACGCGGGGCGGAATCCGGCCGCTGTCCACCGCTGGAGGGGCCGTGTTGTCGCCCGCACGGCGACCTCTTCCGATTCGCCCGCGTCAAGGCGCACCGGGGCGAATCCGAGCAGAACCCGCGTCGGGAAGTCGTCGCCGGCGCCCTCTGGAACGCCGTACACCTGCACGACATGGCGTCCGGCCCGCTCGCCGGTGTTGGCCACCCGCACGCGGACATCGAACCCGTCCTTGTCGCGGCCGACGATCACAACATCCGAAAGCTTGAAGCGGGTGTATGACAGGCCCCATCCCAACGGGAATGCGGCTGCGTGCCCCTTGCGATCCAGCAGCCGTTGACCGAACCAAATGTCGTAGGTGACGCTGGTCGCGTCGCGGTCAAAGAACGGAAGATGCGCCTCGGACGTCGGAATCGAGAACGGGAGGCGCCCAGAAGCGTCCTCCTCGCCCAAGAGCACTTTGGCGAGAGCACTGCCACCCTCCGCCCCTGAGTACCAGCCGATCACCACGGCCGGGACGCTTTCGCGCCACTCTTCGATGATGACGGCTCCGCCAGTGACGATCGACACGACCGTTCGCGGGTTCGCCGACCCCACGGCGCGGATGATCTCGGCGTCGATGGGACGCAGCCTGAGACTCGCGCGGTCGCCGCCGATCCCGCTGCCCCCGAGGATGTTGATGCTCCCGGGGCTCTCCGGATTGCTCATGCCCGCGATGACCGCCTGGCCGGCCGGGTCGTCGCCGACAGATGGCAGGATTGCCAGCAGGGCGGGGTCCGTGAAGGCGCTGGCGTCCACGTACTCCCCTTCGTCTTCCGAGGTGTATCCGGCGATGACGATGGCCACGTCCGCTGCGGCGGAGGCTGCGGCTGCAGCTTGCGGGTCGTCATCTAAGACGAAGACGAATTCAGTGTCCGGCAGCGCGGCCACCAACCCCTCTCGCACTGTGACCACCGATGGGGCATGCACGTCGGATGATCCGTGGTCGCCGGTGTTTGGTAGATCGGCGAGCCGGCCAATCAGCGCCACCTTGCGGAGAGCCGCCCGGTCCAAAGGAAGAACGGGGGCGCCGCCTACCTGGTCGTTCTTGAGCAAGACGATGCTCCGTTGCGCGGCCAAGCGGGCCAACGCCCGGTGCTCGTCGGAGAACACGACACCACGACTCGGTTCTTCCTTGTCGCGGGTTGCGTAAGACAGGATTTGCGTCCGCAGTATCCGGCGGCCCGCGCGGTCCACGTCCGCCCAAGACGCTCGGCCGGCGTCGAGGTCCGCGGGCAAGCGCGTCGCGCGGAGCTGGGCGAACGGCTCCTCGACGTCGAGGCCGGCCCGCAGCGATAAAGCCGCGTCTCGAATGCCCCAGATGAAGTCGCTGACTGTCACGCCCTCAAAGCCCCACATGCCGCGGAGCACGTCGGTCAGCAACCCCGCATTCTGACCAGCCCACTCGCCGTTGACTGAGTTGTAGGAGCTCATCACGCCGGCGACGCCCTCCTCGATGACGCGCCGGAAGTGCGGGAGATACACCTCGTGCAGCGCCCGGTCGTCTACCGTCACGTCCACCGCGAATCGCGCGTTCTCCATCGAATTGAGAGCGAAGTGCTTGACCACCGCCATGGCATTCCGCTGCGCGCCACGGGTGAGCGCAGCCCCGAACTCGCCCAGCAGGACCGGATCCTCGCCATACGTCTCCTGAACTCGCCCCCAGGCCGGGTGTCGCGGCAGGTTGACGCACACCCCGCCGTAGAAGTTGCCGCCCTGAGCCCGCAGTTCGCGGCCAATTGCGAGGCCGATTTGCTCTTCGAGTGCCACATCCCAGGTCGCGCCACGGGCCATCGAGACGGGGAAAGCGGTCGATTCGCCCAGCGTCACGCCGCGCGGACCGTCGGAGAAGCGCAACCCCGGGATGCCGAGACGCTCGACCGCGCCCATGACGATGGGCGCCCGGTTATAACCGTTCCCCAACATGTCGGCCATGGCGCCCCAGAACGGCGCGTCCCCGTCCAGGAGACTCAGCCTCTCCTCGGGAGTGAGGAGTGTCAGCAGTTCCTCGGCGGCGGAGTCTGCGGCCCCTCCGGCGCGTACCGCCGCGACGGCGACCTGGAAAGGCGAGACGGTTGTTGAAGGCATCGAGGCTCCTCTGGAACTTATCGACCAGTCGGTAGATAGCACGACGATAGCACACTCTCCCAAGAGGCAAGTGCCGTTCCGGATACCGTTCCTCGTGGGCGCCGAAACGCAAACTGCGGTCCAACCCCAGAGCCGTGAAGCGCAAGTACGAGAAGTTCCCCGTCAAACGGGCAGCCGCCGCGCCGCCCACGCCACCGGACAAGACCGTCAGACTGCGCTCACGCTAACCCAACGGTATTGATGTAAGGCGGCACTTGCGAGAGAAATGTCCAGCGCCCGCCCGGCAAGCCAAGGATCGATGTGGCCCCGGTAAGCATTCCGCCCAGGGCAGGTGCCAGGAGGCTGCCCAAGAAGCCGGCGGCGCTCGGGAACACGATGTAGCGGCCCCTGCGGGAAGGCGGGACAGACTGCTGAAGCAGAGCGTAGATGGTGGGCCAGACAAGGCCCCACCCTGTGCCGTCCACGCCGCGGCCCACGGCCAGCACGGCCATTGACGGCGCCAGTCCGGCTACCACTTTGCCCAGGGCCACCAGGCCGATCCCCAGCACCAAGAGGTGCTTTCGTCCCAGCAGATCGCCAATCCGGCCGAATATGGGCGTCCCGAGCATTGCCACCCACAGCCAAGCGACTTGCGTTAGCGCGTGCAGGCCCTCACTGATCGCCCGGACCGCCACCGCCGCCACCATAGCGTCCAGGCCGCCCGCGGCCATGCAGCCAGCGAGCAAGCCAGTGGTCAGAGCGGCCTGTCGCCCGGCGTCTGGCATTCCCATGTTCTAGACGCGGACGTTCTTGACTTGCGTCAAAGAGGTGGTCATTGGTTGGCCTCTTCCGCCAGAGAATCGGCGATCAAACCGAACGCGGCGCCGATAATCAGAACCGCCAAGCCGGGCATGATCGCGACCCACCAAGCCACGGGCAGAAGGGCGATCCCTCCTTGCATCATCTGGCCCAGCTCCGGGGTCGGTTCGGCCACGCCTATACCGAGGAACGCGAGCGACGCGACCAGACCCACAGTCCCAACGGCTTGGGCCGCCGCGTAGGACAGGTTGGTCGAGATGACCGCTGGCGCCACGTGCCTGGCCCGCCCACCCTCCGCGCTTCTCCCACTGGCGGGTGCAGATGGGCACCTCTTTGTCGCGACTGCACTCGGGTTTGAGCAAGCCGGCACCGCCACTCCCTGCACGTCCTACGGTGAGAGCCAGCTCTGGATTCGCGGAGTCCATATGGTCAGCATGGCCGGTAGTCGTACCAGTCCCAGAAAGCAGGTGCCGATGTCGCCAGGCCGGTTGCGTACATCCCTATGTAGACCCCGGTGAACCCGCCCGCCACCTCGGTCGACAAGTATCGGGTCTCGCCGCGCCCGATCTCGCGAGTCATTCCGCTGACATCCACGAAGCCGAAGCGGTAATGATCGGCATCCGCACCGACCACGAGGTCAATTGGCCCCGGAGGAAATGCGGACGTCGCCACTTCTGACACCAGGTCCCCGATGCGGCGCCTCAGAACCAGCTGGCGAGCGCCGTCGAGCAGGCGAAGCCCGATGTCGTAGTGGTGCGTCTCGTTCATCCGAACGGTCAGTCCCGCTTCGTCGGCAGCCGTGGGAGCAAAGTCGAGCCGGGAGGCAATTGTGAACTCATGGTCTTCTTGGCGGCGGCCGACGAACACCAGGTGCGGCTCGTCGGTGCTGTCGCGGCCCGGCTTCAGTCCAAGCCAGCCGGGGCGCCAATCGAGTGACCAGCTGGCAGGGTCGGGGTTGCGGAGATGGTTCCATTGGAGACCCAGAATCCGGCTGTCGAAGTCGTCGCGCCCCCAGCGGACTGCCGGTCGGCTGAGGGGAAGGTCAGGCGCGGGTGCCTCGAGTTCGATCATGCCCGACCCGGCGACCTGGGGCCAACCGTCGGCCGCCCAGACCACTTGGGCGAGAAAGGTCTCGCGCCCGAGGACGTGGACCGGGGGATTGCCGTGGGGCCGAACGCCGAGGCACAGCATCCACCAAGATCCATCCGGCAGTTCCACCAAGTCGCCGTGGCCGGTGGACTGGATGGCGCTGGCGCGCGAGCGGTGCGACAACACCGGATTGCGCGGGGACGGCTCGAAGGGGCCCCATGGCTCGGAGGAACGCGCGACGGTGACCATGTGTCCGTGGTCTGTGCCGCCCTCCGCCGCGAGGAGGTAGTAGAAGTCTCCGCGCCGGAACAGATGGGGGGCTTCGGGGAACCGGCCGCCGCTGCCGGCCCACAAGAAGCGGGACTCGCTCAAGCGATCGCCAGTGAAAGGGTCGACCAGACACTGCTGCAAGCCGCGCTGGAATCCCGGGGAAGCCTCCTCCACCTCATCCAGATTGGGCTCGATGGTGGAGGTGAAGTACGCCTTGCCGTCCTCGAAGAACAGGGATGGGTCGATTCCGTTTTGGTCTACCCACACTGGGTCGCTCCACGGGCCGGCGGGGTCGACCGCGTGGACAATGAGGTGGCCGCCTCCGGAAACGTTGGTCACGGTCATGAAGAAGATTCCGTCGTGCCAGCGGATGGTGGGGGCGAACAGTCCGCCAGACGGCCCGGCCGCGCTCAGGTCGAGTTGGCTGGGACGGTTCAAGCAGTGGCCGATCTGCCTCCAGTTGACCAAGTCGGTGCTGGCGAAGATGGGGATGCCGGGGTAGTACTCGAATGAACTGGTGACGAGGTAAAACGTGTCCCCGACGCGGCACACGCTGGGGTCCGGATGGAAGCCGGGAATCACCGGGTTGGCGAAGAGCCGCTGATGGGTCGGCCCCCGCCCGCCAGCGGCATCCGTGCCCCTCTGCAACTCGACGCCGTCGGGAGGTTTAGCGGCCATTGGCGTGCCTCACTTCCCGAATCCCGCCGTGATGCCTTGCACCAATTGGCGCCGGCCCACGGCGTAGGCCGCCAGCAGCGGAATCGCAGAGAGCACGACCGCTGCCAGGACCGCCGGGATGTTGATCATGAACTGGCCCTGGAATGTCCACAGCGACAGAGGCAAGGTGCGCTTGTCGGCGCTCTGGGTCAGGATCAGCGGGAACAGGAACCCGTTCCACACGGTAAGCGCGTCGTACACGGCGACGGTCACCAGAGCGGGCCGGGTCAGCGGCAGCACCAGATTGAACAGGAGGCGCCGGTCGCCGGCGCCGTCGAGCCACATCGACTCGAACAGTTCCCCCGGAATGTCGCGCATGAAATTGACCAGGATCAGCACCGTCAACGGAATGGCGAACGCGACCGACGGCAGGATCAGAGCGGCCAGCGTGTCGTAGAGGCGCAGCCTCATGACCATGTAGTAGACCGGGATTATCGTCGCCTGGATGGGTATGGCGATCCCCAGGAGAAAGACCGAGAAGATCCTGCCCGCGGCGGCCGAGCGGCTCCGGACCACCACATACGCGGCGGTCACGGCGAGCGCCAAGACGGCGGCCACGCTCGCCAACGTGACGATGGCGGAGTTGGCCAGGTAGCGCAGGAACCCGGATTCCCACACCAGGCGGTAGTTGTCGAAGGTCGCGTGGGACGGGAACGAGAGCGGGTTCTCCGTGTAGAAGGCGGATTGCCGGCGTAGTGACGTGATGAGGACGTAGTAGACGGGTAGAACCACGATGGCCAGCCAGATCGTGCTGGCCAGGCCGCCGATCACATTGGGGGTGGTTCGCCGGCTCATCACACGCCCTCCATTTGGCTTTCCATTCTGGTCGCGCCGGAGGCTTTGTTGAGCAGCAGTGACACCGCCAACCCGAGGGACACGAGGATTACTCCTATCACGCTGGCGCCTCCCATGTCCCAGCCTTTGAAGCCCGTCAGGTACATGTCCAGGGGCAGGATTCGGGTGGCGTAGCCGGGGCCGCCTCCGGTCAGGACGAAGATCAGGTCGAAGTATGTCAGCGTGCCGACCACGATCAGGGTGGACGAGGTGATGATTGTGTACCTCAGTTGCGGCAGGGTTATCGAGAAGAACTGGCGGATCCGCCCGGCGCCGTCCAGCATCGCGGCCTCGTAGAGAGATGCCGGGATTTGCCGCGCGCCTCCCTGATAGAGCAGCGAGTGGAACGGCACGAACTGCCACGCGATCACGAAAACGACCACGCCCAGCGCCAGGTTCGGGCTGCCGAGCCAGTCCTGGTTGAGGGCGGCGATGTCGAGGGCGTGGCCGAGCCCGAAGTTCGGGTCGAAAAACGCTTTGAAGGCGATGGCGATAGCCGCTGACGACAGCAGGATCGGGACGAAGAAGGCCACCGAGTAGATGGCCCGGTAGCGTTGGCGACCGGCCATGAACACTCCGAGCAGAAGGCTGACCGGCGTTTGGACCAGCCAGGTCACGACCACGAACCTGAGGGTCAGCCACAGGCTGTTCAGGACGCGGTCGTCGGACAGCATGCGCGTCCAGTTGGACGGGCCGGTCCACGTCGGCGAGCCGAGTCCGTCCCAAGTGGTGAAGCTGAGGGCCACCACCCCGATCAGGGGAAGCACGGCGAAGGCTCCGAAGACGGCCAACGCCGGAGCGGCCAGCCAGACCGACGGGCCTGGGATCGCATTGCGCTGGCCCGGCCGGCGGGCCCCGGCCCGGATGTCTGGCTTCCGGGCCGGGGCCTTGAGCTTCATTTCAGTGTGGCGTTCATGGCCGCGACGAAGTCGTCCGGGGTCGATTGGCCCAGGAAGACCAGGTCGAGGTTGGTGAGCAGTTCCTGCGCCTGGTCGGCTGGGAGCGCTTGATCCCACGACAGTTGGAAGTGGGGCGCGTTCACCGCCATCGAGTACGCGAAGGTCAGGTACTCGGCGTCCTCTTGGGCGGCTAATTGGCTTTCCAAACCGGTGACTGGCGGGATGCCGCCTCCCGCTATCACATCGGCGATGTAGGCGTCGTCGAACAGGGTCTCTGCCAGGTACGCGGTGGCCGTCGCCTGCGCCCCGGCGGTCGCGGAAGCGGCGACCGACCAGTAGTTCGCCGGATTGCCCGTGATGTTGGCCGGGTCGCCCTTGCCTCCCGTGACCTCTGGGAACCCCAGGAAGCCGAGGTTGCCTGCAGCGACCCATTCCGGGTTGTCGGTCTTGAAGTTCTGCGCGCACCAGCTGCCTTGCAGGATCATCGCCGCTTTGTCGGTATGCACCAGGGCGATGTCGGCGTTGGCGTCGGTGGAGACGGAGCTGAAGCTCTTGCCGAAGCCGCCCGCGTCGATCAGTTGCCGGATCAGCGTGAGGGCCTCTTTGAAAGCGGGGTCCGACCATGCGTCGGCCTCGCCCGCGACCACCTTGTCGAACGCCTCGGGGCCGCCGATCCGGTCGGTCAGATAGGCGATCCACATCAGTTCGGGCCACTTTGACTGGCCGCCGAGTGCGAACGGCGTGATGCCGGCGTCCACGAACTGTCCGACTACGGTCAGGAGCTCGTCCCAGGTGGCGGGCGGCTGCGCGCCGACCTTCTCGAACAACGCCTTATTGTAGTAGAGGATGACGGGCTGCATCGAGGACATCGGGACAGCGTAGACGCCGCTGTTGACTTCCCCGTTCGCCACCACCGACGGGATCAGCTTGCCGCGCAGCGCGGCGGTTTGCGCGCCGATCTCGACCACTTCGTTGTTGGCCACGTAGCTGTTGAGGGTGCCGCCGCTCCAATTCCAGATCAGGGTGGGCGCCTGGCCGGCGCCGACGGCGGTGCGGATTTTCTCCTTGTACGCCTCGTTCGCGAAGATCTCGGGCTTGATCTGCGCGTCGGGGTGAGCGGCGTTCCACCGCTCGAACGACGCCTCGAAGGCCGTCTGGTCGCCTCCGTTGAGAGCCCAGACGGTGGCGGTCTCCATCGCGGCAGCGTCGCCGTCAGCGGGGGTCTTGCCTCCGCCGCTTCCGGACGAATCGGTGTTGTCGCCGCAGCCAGCGAGCGCCAGTGCTGCGGCTGCCAGGATCGCGGCGCCGACTCTCGGACGCCGGTGTCGGAAGGACATGCTCATCATCTCCAATCTGATGGGAACGCAACATTGCGAAATCTTTGCGCTCGTATGTGGTTAGAAACGCTACACCAAGCGGTGTGAATGTCAACTCGTTTTCGCACGCCGCGCTTTGCGGCGCCGAAGCGCGTAGTAGCGTTGCGATGGCGGCTCGCGCGGCGACCGCGCCCAGACGAGAGGAGGACCAATGCCACCGGTTGGCCGGCGGCCCACCCTGGGCGACATCGCGCGCGCGACTGGAGTCTCCGCCGGAACGGTTTCCAAAGTTGTCAATGGGCGCCCCGACGTGTCGGCGGCCACCCGGCGGGCGGTCAATGACGCCATCAGCCGACTCGGGTACGTGGCTCCCGGGGCCAGGCGATCACGGGACACCAGCCAAATGCTGGAGTTCCTGTCCGGCGACTTGGTCAGCAACTACACCCTCGAAGTGCTCCGCGGAGCCTACCGGGCCGCCCACGACGCAGAGACGGAGGTCGTGGTCGAATCGGCGCTCGTCGAATCACGAGAGCCCCTTCGGCCCGGCCGGCCCTGGCTCCAGTCGCTGGCGCGAGCCGGCCGGATCGGCCTGCTCGTGGTGGCGTCAGATCTCCCCCCGGACCTCATCATCGACGCCGCGGCGACCAGGCTGCCGGTCGTGATGATCGACCCGGTCAACCTGCGGGATCCCGGCGTGCCGTCGGTCGGAGCCACCAACTTCCAGGGCGGCTTCGCCGCAGGCGAGCACCTTCTAGGGCTGGGCCACCGCCGAGTCGGGGTCATCCAAGGCCCGGAGGCGGTCATGGGCTCCACGGCCCGCATCCACGGCTTCCGCGCCGCTTTCGAGCAGGCAGGCAGCCCAATCGACCCGATGGCCATTCGCAGTGCGGACTTCACGTACGAGGACGGCTTGCGGGAAGGTCTGGCGCTCCTGGCGCAGCCGGAGCCCCCCACCGCGATCTTTGCCTCCTCCGACACGCAAGCCCTCGGGGTGTTGGAAGCCGCACGACAGGCCGGAGCCGCCGTGCCCGAGCGGTTGTCGGTGGTTGGTTACGACTCGACCATCTTGGCCGCCATGTCGACTCCGCCTCTGACTGCGGTGCGGCAACCGCTTGAGGAAATGGGGGCGGTCGCGGTGCGAACGCTGCTACGCCTGGCTCGGGGAGAAGTGCTCGATTCCCAGCACGTTGAATTGGCTACGGAGCTGATCGTCCGGGCCTCGACCGCTCCCGCCGCGACGATGTAATAGCCCAGGAACGGTTGACACCGCGCAAATTCGCGGTATATGTAGCGTTAGATCACGGCAGAATGCGCAACTCTTGCGGTCGCTGACGACGTGGACACGCCTGGACCGAAGCCGATCCGAACGGACTCTGCCGTCCCCACCGCAAGGGCTGCGAAACCCCGGCGGGCAGCGCCCGCCCAAACCAGCAAACAAGTGGAGGGTCCACATGAACAACCGAACGAACAAGCAACCTCCGCGCCGCACGCGCTCCGCGCGAGGGAGAACGCGGCGCGCCGGCGCCATGGCGGTGGCCGGCGCGCTCGTGGCGGCGCTCTCAGTCGGCGCCCTAGCTGGCGCAGAGGGCGCTTCGGCCGCGCCAACTACCGCTGGGGCATCGCCTGCGGCTTTCGATGTTCCGGATGCGGCGCTGACTCGCCCGCTGGGGGAGATAGCCCAGGGGGCGGCCGGCGGAGCAGGGTACGGGCCGCAATCTGTCGCAGGGCTGGGAATTCCACTCGGGGGCGTCGGCGCGGGGTCATTCATGATCAACCAGGCTGGGACATTCGGCCCCTGGGCCTTCGGGGGCCAGCAGAACGGGGACGGATGGCAGAACTGGATCCTGCCGCAGGCGGCCTTCCACTACCGCGAGGCGGTGGGCGGATCTGCCGCGCGGACCACCACTCTGGCAACCGAAGGACCAGACAACGCATCCGCGCGGCGAAGCTGGGGCGACCCGCTGGCCGCCTGGAACCTGCTGGGTGCCGGTGACGGCACCTATTCGGCGCTATACCCGTTCGGATGGATCGACTACGGGCCCTTCGAGACGGACGTCGCGCTGCGCTTCTACTCGCCCTTCGCCGCCGACCAAGACGAATTGACGTCACTTCCCGTGGCCTACTTCGACCTTTCGATCTCCAACAGCACAGACGAAGTGGCCGAGGTCTCGACGATGTTCACCATGCCGAACGCCGCCCCCTACCAGGGAGGCACCCCCGCCACCGTGCGCGCCGGCCTGGTTAACACGCAGTTCGTGGATGGCGCCCGCGGCATAACCGGAATCACAATGGCCGCCAACGACGCAGGCAACACTCCGGACGCCTACAAATCAGAATGGACCATCGCCGCCAAGCCTGCTCCTGGTCAAAACGTCACCTACGTCACGTCGTGGAACGCGAATGGCGACGGCGCCGACGTGTACGCTCCTTTCACCGCCGGCGGAGCGCTGCCCGGAGGCGCGCTGGATTCGAGCAACACGGCATCGGCCATCGCGGTGTCCGCAACTCTGCAACCCGGTGAGGCCACCGTTATCCCATTCGTCTTGACGTGGGACTTCCCTCAAGTCACCTACGACAACAGCGCCACCGTGTGGATGCGGCGCTACACCGAGTTCTACGGGGCCAAGACCACGGACGAGTCGAACGCCGTCGCCGGCCGTTACAACGAATACGTCACGGGGAGCTACCCCTTCAACCAGTCGCGCAACATTGCGACGGACGCCCTAGCCTTCAAGGACGAGAACCTGCGGGCGGTGCTGGATTGGTGGGAGCCAGTCGCCACCAACGACGCGTATCCCGCGCTCCTACGGAACGCTGCATTGAACCAGCTATACCAGCTGCCGTTCAAGAACACCCTTTGGGCGAACGGCTTGGTTCGGTCGTCCGACTCGGTGGGCAGGGCTGGCTCCCACCGCCCGAACACGCATGTCTTCTACCAGCCAGACGCCGCAGCGGGAAGCAACCCGACCATGGGCTCCGACGTGGGAGCATACGGCTACCTTGCCTACAACCTGTTCGTGCCGTCCATCGAACGCGACCGCCTCGTGGCGGTGGCAGACGCCGTCATGTTCACGGCGAGCCGGAATCCCGACGACCCGAAGATAGCCAACCCGTACATCACCCGGGAAGCCTTCGCGGACGCGGTCCCCGGCACCAACTGGTTCCTCGACGACCTCACCAACCGGATATTCCGCATGTACGCCTACTCGCAAGTCCACCGCGACCAGGACTTCCTGCGATACGTGTACCCGGCGATGAAGCGCCAACTCGCTTACCTGCAGGACACCATCGCTCCTGGAACCAACCTGCCGCTGGCCAAGGCCGGCAGCACCAGCTACGCCGACATGTCAATGCCCAACACCTACAACGCCATCGAAACCAGAGGGCGCGACGAATACAATTCCTCTCTCTACATCCTGGCGCTGGAATGTGCGATAGCCTCAGGCACCTCGCTCGGGGAGAGCGACGCCGTGCTCGCGGAATGGCGCGAGGACGCGCGTCTGGCGCGTGACGAGTTCGAGCGGGTCTTCTGGGACTCGGAGAATGAATGGTATCGCTACACCGAGTACCCCGATGGCACTGGCAGCGCGGTGCTGCTGAGTTCGTTCTTCGCCCAGCACGTCGCCGAGCAGGTCGGCTTGCCGGACGTTGTCGACCCCGGCCACTACCGCGCTCACCTCGCCAGCGTCAAAGCCGTGTTCGGAAACAACACCAACAGCGCAGGCGACCCAATCGGCGCATCCAATTTGGAAGTCCCCATTGGCCAGCCCGGCTTCCCCATCACCTCGGCGCTGTTCGGCGACTTTCAGGCCAACGGCGTCTGGGCGGGCGCCAACTACTTCGCCGCCAGCACGTACTACGGCGCGGGCTTGCGACTGGGTGACGAGGAACTGAAATCCCGTGGTCTCGCCTACGCAGACGTCATCGCCGACAGGATTTGGGACACAGCCGAGAACGGGTACGAGTTCAACGGGCCAGAGCAATGGAGCAAGAACAACGACCAGGGATACACGTATCCCGGATATGAGCGGCTGCTCGCCGTATGGGATGCCTTGAACGCGATTTCGCCAGTCACGCCACAGACCCAGCTTCCCGTCGCCGCCGGTGTAACTGGCGCGCCACCAGCGGGCCAGGTCGGGCAGGCCTACTCCCACCAGTTCACTCTTACAGGTCACCCGGCACCCACTGTCTCCGTCACCGCAGGCGAGCTACCCCCCGGCCTTCAGCTCTCGCCTGACGGCGCGCTTTCCGGAGTGCCCACGGTGTCTGGGGAATTCACTCTGACCATAACCGCGTCCAATGGGCGGGCGGCCGATGCTACGTTAAGCGTTACTGTCGCGATTCGGGCCGCGAACACGCCTCCGACCACGCCGCCTCCGACCACGCCAGCTCCGACCACGCCGCCCCCCAGCGTTGCGGCATCAGTCGACAAGGGATCAATCGCTGCTGGGGAACGGCAAACGGTTTACGGCTCCGGTTTCTCCCCCGGCGAGGAGGTTGTTGTCTCCCTCGACGGCCAGACGCTGGGAACGGCGCGGGCCGATTCTGAAGGGAAGGTCGTCTATGCCTTCACCGTTCCAGTTAACGCTAGCGTCGGCAGGCACGTTGTGAGACTTGCCGGAGATTCGCGGGTCGCCGAAGTCTCATTCGAAGTCACTGCGCAGAAGGGCGAGGGATTGGCTGTGACTGGCTTCAACGCCGGTGCCGGGCTGGTCGGAGTCTTTCTGCTGATTGCGGTCGGCACTGCGCTGGTGGCAGCCGAGCACCGCCGAAAAGCGGCCGGGAGCGTCATCTGATCGTGTCCGCTTGCGGCCGGGCGAAGCCTAGCCTTCGCCCGGCCGTCGGGATCCCGAAACAAGGGCTTGGCGACTGATGCCGTGGCTCGGTCTCGGGTCTGTTCCTCCGGCGCTGGTTCTTTCCTCCTGCGAGGGTCCGTGGCTATGGCAAGGGCGCCCCAGTCCGGCCAGCTATGGCGCCGGCGGTGCGGGGCCCGGATCCGACGCGCCAAGTGCCCCAAGTGAGGCAGAGCCGCAATTCTGGGTGAGTCGCTGTTCTGTCTGGTCAGGCGCCGCGAGCTTGACCGGGGTGAGCAATCCTGCGGCGGATGCGAGCAGCGAACTCCGGTGCTCCGGCGTTGGCGAACCGTTCAACAAGTTCCACGGGAGTAACGGGTGGGCGCTGGCGGAAGCTGGCGGCCGTTATGAAGGACTCCAGCACGCCCGCATTGGCGGCGGCGCAGAATGTCGCACCGGCGCCTTCGCAGCGGGCCTTGTTTGACGGGTACATCCTGGACAGGCAGGACCCGTCCGGCAGCTCGGCCAGGACCGGCAGGATCGAGTTCTTCTTCACCCGCCAGCACAGGGCCACGCCGGCCGCAGCGGCGGCCGCCCACAGGCCGAACGAGAAGAACCCCCGGTCCGCGAGCACCAGCATCCCCCGGCGCAGCGCGCCCCCGCAGATCCGGCAGCATCGTCTGCTCCCCGACCCCATGCCCGTGTCGTGACAGGGCGGCAAGCTCACCGCCCTGGTCGCATAGTGACTATTCGTACTCGGATTCGGTCAATCGCGCGCGGACCGAGCGCCGCGCTACTCTTGGGCGTCGAAGTCCATCGGGGCGTCGAAGGAACCGAAGCCCGCCCCGCCGTCCATGTTCCGGAAGTCGAAGGACAACTCGTCGGCGTCCAGCGCGTCCAGTTGGCCCATCTCCGCGTCCGTCAATTCGAGGCCGGATATCGTGATGTTCTCAACGATGTGGTCGGGATTGCTGGAGCCGGGCATCGTGACACTGCCCGATTGGAGGTGCCATCTCAGGATGACCTGTGCGGGGCTGGCGCGGTGCGCCGCAGCGATCTCGGTGATTGTCCCGTCCGCGAACAGGCTCTGCTGTCTGGGGCTGCGCCCTCCGAGCGGGAACCAGTCCATCAACAGGGTGCCATAGGGTTCGATGTGCGCCCTCATGGCGGCTTGCTGGACGTAGGGGTTGCGTTCGTTCTGCAGGACCGCCGGGGTGATCGTGGCGATGCCCACCACCTCGTCGAACTTGTCCTCATAGAAATTGGACAAGCCGATCGCGCGCGCCTTGCCCGCTTCCACCGCAGCCTCCATAGCCCGGTAGGCAGCGATGTACTCACCGAAAGCCTGGTGCAAGAACAGCAGGTCGACGTACTCCAGATCCAGCCGGGCCAGCGTGGCGTCAATCCCGCGTCCAGCGTCCTCGTATTCGCTGGGCCACAGCTTGGTCGACACGAAAACTTCTTCTCGCGGAACGCCGGACCGCTTGACGCCCCGGCCGACAGCTCGCTCGTTCATGTAGGCGTTGGCCGTGTCGACCAACCGGCACCCGCTGGTCAGCGCGGTATAGACCGATTCCTCGGCCTGCGCCGGCGAAAGCATGTAGGTGCCGATGCCCAACACTGGCATGTCGATGCCCGCGTTCAGCGCCACAGTCGCCTTCTCCAAACCGAACCTGCTTGTCGGAGCCGCGGCCCCCGATGGCGACTTGACCCCGCCTTCTGAACTCCCGGCTGCGTCACAACCCGCCAAGATTCCCAGCGCTCCAGACGCTCCGACTGCCATCACTCCCTGCAAGAACCCGCGTCGGCTTAGCTGCCTGGCTGGGAACACGGCCTGGTTCATCGATTCCGCCTTTCCTCGCTGCCAGCCTAGGAAACCTCAACCGCTCGAAGTCAAGCGCAGGTCAGTTAGTGCGGCGAACCGGCAAACCTGAACCGTCGAACGCATCCACAACGGCGAAGCATAGGCGCGTCCTGCTGGGGCCAGGCGCAACGTCGCCGCGATGGCGCGGCTGCCTGCCGCTTATGTGGCACAACGGCATCCGCGTACGGGCTACTTTCGGCGGCTTGTCTTGTCCCTGCCGAGGACGGCGCGTGTGGCTGTGGTGGCGAGGTCGGCGGCCTGGTCACCGTCGATTCCTGGGTGGGTGTCGGGTGAGAACCAGGTGAGGAACACTTCGATCACACCGGCGGCGGCGTAGCGGGCGCGGAGGACGGCGGCTGGATCATCAGGGGCGATCCCGTAGTCCTCGACGAGCTTCTCGGTCAGCGAGTCCACGGCGGCACGCCGGGTCTCGACCCCGCCATGCATGATGGCCTGGCGCAAGATCTCGTCGTTCTGGAGGGTGTCGAGCAGGCGTCCGGCAGCGTCTCCGGCGCGCGCGTCGAGGCGAGTAAGAATCTGCTCGGCGGCACCGGCGGCCGTCAGAGCGTCGACCGAGTCGAAGTAGCGGTAGAACGTCGGGCGGGCGATGTCCGCCTCGCGGCACACGTCGCTGATCGTGACGGCGTGGAACTCGTCGCCGGGGTTGGCCTCGTGGAGCCGGGCGGCGGCCTCGGTGATGCGGGCTCTCGTCGAGCTGGCGCGGTCGGCGTGCTTCATAGGCCCCATCCTTTCAGATTCACGTACACATGTCACATATGTTACGGTTGTAACTATGTCGAACCGTTGGAGCGAGGCGCAGGCCGTCCCGTCGTCCTCCGCAGCGGTGAGGACCTCCCGACCGCCCCGGTACGGCCTGGTCGTGGCGTCGTTGGCGTCGTTGGCGGTCGTGGCGTCGGCGATGCAGGTCTTGGTCGTGCCGATCCTCGGCTCGCTCGGGCCGATCCTCCACACGTCCGCTGACAACGCCGCCTGGGCGGTCACAATCACGCCCGTCGTCTCGGCGGTGTTCATGGCGGTCACGGGACGATTGGGCGACGCCCTGGGCAAGCGCCGGGTCGTGATCACGATAACCGTGCCCATGATCGCGGGCCTGGTGATCAGCGGGCTGGCAACATCCCTCCCGTGGATGCTGGTCGGTCGCGGGCTCCAAGGGGTTTCGCTGGGGGTCGTGCCGTTGGGGATCTCGCTGATGCGCGATCTGCTCCCGCCCGAACGGCTCGGCATCTCGGTGGCCATCATGTCCGCCAGCGTCGGCGTTGGCGGCTCGCTGGGCCTTCCGGTCGCCGCCATCGTAGCTGAGGTTTGGGGCTGGAACGTCATGTTCTTGGGGGTCGGCGGCCTGGCTGTCGTCATGCTTGTGCTCGTGGTGACGGCGGTGCCGTCCGACGGCCCGCACCACTCCGACGGCCCGCTTCGTTTCGACTGGATCGGGGCGATCCTGCTCGGGGCGGCGCTGGTCTGCCTGCTCCTTCCCGTGTCGAAGGGTGCGGCCTGGGGGTGGGCCAGCCCGGTCACTCTGGGCCTGTTCGCCGCCACTGTCGTGGCCGCCGTGTTCTGGGTCAGGGCCGAGTTGCGGCACCCGGCCCCGCTGGTTGATCTGCGGACGTTGACACGGCCCACCGTCGCCTGGACGAACGTCGCCTCGCTGGTCATCACGTTCGCCATGTACGTGCAGTTCCTGGTCTTGCCCCAAGTGCTCCAGTTGCCGACGGGCACCGGCTACGGGCTGGGACATTCAATGCTCACAATGAGCCTGTGGTACGCGCCCGGAGGGCTGGCGATGCTCGCGGTGACGCCCCTGACCGGCCACCTCGAACGGCGCATCGGCGCGCGGCGCGTGCTCATGTTGGCCTGCGGGGTCATCGCCGTGTCGTACGTCGCGGCGCTGCCGCTGATCCGTACTGAGGTCGGCGTCCTGGCCGTGTCCCTCCTGGTCAACGTCGGCGTCGGCCTGGGCTTCGGCGTGGTGCCCGTGCTGTTGATGTCGGCCGTGCCCGTCGAGCAGACCGGAGCCGCAAATGGGTTCAACATGGTCGCCCGCAACATCGGGTCCTCCACGGCCGCCGCCGTGATCGGCGCGGTCGTGGCGACCATGACCACCGGCTACGCCGGTGAGGCCGTCCCGAGCCTGGCCGGTTTCCATGCCGCCCTTCTCGCCGGGGCCGCGACAGCGCTGGTCGCGTTGGTCTGCGCCGCGCGCCTGCCAGGCCGTCGGCGGCAGCGGCTCCACGAGGACGGCCTGTTGGGCGAAGAGCCACCCCCTGAACGCTGACTTCTTGCCGGGTGCTCAGCCGCCGATGCCGCCGTCGGGGAAGTCGGTGCTGGCGGCGAGGCCGCGCATGGCGTCGAGTTCGGCGCGTTGCCTGTCCAACTCAGCGCCGATCACCTGGATCGCGTCGGTCCCGAGGACGACCCGCAGGGGCAGGTCGTCGCGTTGGGCCAGCGCGAGGAGGGCTTGGGCGGCGCGGGCCGGGTCGCCCAGTTGCTTCCCGCTGGTGTGGTCGTTGTCGATGCGGCGCAACCCGGCGGTGACGGCGTAGTCGTCAATGGGGACGGCGGACTGTTTGAGGCTGCGTCCCGCGAAGTCGGTGCGGAACGCGCCGGGCTCGACCACGACCACACGGATACCGAGCGGTTCGACCTCTTGTTTCAGGGCGTACGAAGCACCCCCCAGGGCGAACTTGGTCGCCGAATAGTAGCCGGAGCCGGGGTTGGAGGTGCGTCCCGCGATGGAGGAGACGTTGACGATCGTCCCGGACCGGCGTTGCCGCATGCCGGGCAGGACCTGTTTGATCAGGTTGATCGGGCCGAAGAAGTTCGTGGCGAACAACTCGTCCACGTCCGCAGTGTCGGCTTCCTCGATCGCGGACCGGTACCCGTGTCCGGCGTTGTTGATCAGGACGTCAATGCCGCCGAAGCGTTCGGCCGCCTGGCGCACGGCATCGGCCATCTGGGCGTGGTCGGTCACGTCCAAGGCCAGCGGCAGCGCGGTGGCGGGATGGGCGGCGGCGATGTCGGCCAGCGCCTCGGGGTGGCGGGCGGTGACGGCGGCCTTGTGCCCGGCGTCCAGCACCGCCTGGGCGAGGGCGTGCCCCAGCCCTGTGGAGCATCCGGTGATGAACCAGGTTGACATGATGTGCTTCCTTTCGCGTGTGGGCCAGGGCTTGGGCAGGCTCAGGAGTTGTCGACCGTCAGCGGGAACGTGCGCGTGTTGAGCAGTTCGGGGTCGGGTCCGCCGCGCAGGCCGGTGTCGAGGGCGTCGATGGCGGCCAACTCGTCGGGCTTCAGCGCGAAGTCGAAGACGCCCAGGTTCTCGGCGATCCGTTCCGGCCTGACCGATTTCGGCACGGCGGAGCGGCCCTCGTCCAGGTGCCAGCGCAGCACGATCTGGGCGGGCGTCTTGCCGTACGCGGCGGCCGTGTCGATCAGCCGGTACCCGCACGCGAGAGCCGCCTCCGCGGCGGCGACGGTTTGCTCGGGAGGGGTCTGGAAGACGCCGAAACCCAGCGCGGGGATCGTCACGCCGTTGTTCAGCGTGACAGAGGTCTGGCTCATGATGATTCCCTATCTCAGGGGCGGACGAGCACCTTGAGGGCCTCGCGGTCGTTCATGGCTTGGTAGGCGCTGGCGATACCGGACAGCGCGACGGTGCGGTCGAAGACCTTGCCGGGGTGGATGCTGCCGTCGAGCACCTTCGGCATGAGCGTCTCGATGTACGCCCTGGCCGGGGCCACGCCGCCGGTCAGCGTGACGTTGCGGAAGAACATCGACGCGAACCCGACGTTCGCGTCCTGGTACTGCGGCACCCCGACCCTGGAGACGACCCCACCGGCCCGGACCAGGCCGAACGCCTGGTCGTACGCGTCCAACAGGCCGACGGCCTCGATCACGACATGCGCGCCGTCACCGCCGGTCAACTCCCTGACCTCCGTGATCCCATCCGGCCCGCGCTCGGCCACCACGTCCGTCGCGCCGAACTTCACCCCGAGAACGGTCCGGGCCTGGTGGCGGCCCATGAGGATGATCCGCTCCGCGCCCAGCAGCCGCGACGACAACACCGCGCACAATTCGACCGCGCCGTCGCCGACGACCGCGACCGTCTTCCCCGGCCCGACCCCGCCCTTGACCGCCGCGTGATACCCGGTGCACATCACGTCCGACAGGGTTAACAGGTCCGGCAGCAACGCCGAGCCAGCGTCCACGGGGAGCTTGACCAGCGTGCCGTCCGCCTGCGGGACGCGCACCGCCTCGGCCTGCGCCCCGCCGACATCGCCCGTGCCCCAACTGCCGCCGTGGCGGCAGGACGTCTGCAACCCCTCCCGGCAGAAATTACAGGTGTTGTCCGCCCACACGAACGGGGCCACCACCAAGTCGCCCTTCGCCACGCCCCGCACGTCCGCGCCGGTCTCCTCGACCACGCCGAGGAACTCGTGGCCCATCCGCGCCACGCCGGGACGCGTGCCCCGACCGTGATAGGCGTGCAGATCAGAGCCGCACACACACGCGAGCGTGATCCGCACGACCGCGTCGGTCGGCTCCAGAACGACCGGATCGTCGGTCTGCTCGACCCGGACGTCGCCAGGGCCGTACATGAATGTCGCCAGCATGATTGCCTTCCTCGGGCCGGACCGGCGGCCACCTGGCTGCCCCGACCCGCCCTTTCACACGAGCCTAGAAAACTTCAAGCGCTTGAAGTCAAACGGCCGGAATCGCCGGTCACGGGACGATTACGATGCGTCCGCCGCCGCTCGCGGACCAAGCCGACTCCACCTCGCTCAGCCGAACACGGCGCACAGGGACGTCGAAGACGCCGCTCAGGATCGCGTCGGCGAGGGCTTGCAACTCGGCGCGGTAGGCGCGGGGCTCAACTGAGCCCTGGCCCGAGCCGATCAGCCGCAAGTTGACCGCCCGCAACGCTGCGGCCGGGATGGACGATTCGAGACCGGCGACCGATGAGCGGTCGGGTCGGGCACGTCGGCGTAGCGGGGGTTCTGGCCGAACTTGGTGACGACAGCAGCTTTCATGGTCACTCCTCGGCTGGGTGGCTCCAGAGGCGGAGCAGCCCATTGTAGGTGTATTCCATGGCGGCCCGTCCGTCGTGGGCGTAGCCGTCTTTGACCCGGTAGGCGAAGTTCCCGCCCGCCTCGGTGTCTGATTCGGTGAAGTGCGGCGAGGCGCGCATGAGTTCGACCCGGCGCTCGTCGTAGGGATACGCGAAGTCTTCGGTGCCGGTGATAACCCACACAAAGTAGTCGCCAGGCTGGCGGCCTTCGGCGGCGGCGAAGATGCCCCCGTCGTCCAGGGACGTGCCGCAACTCATCGGCAGGAAGTACCGGAAGTAGCCGAGCGCGTGCTGGAAGGTCCGCCAGGTCGCCACCGAACCCATCGAGAACCCGCCGAATCCCCGGTGGTCGCGGGACGCGGCCAGGCCTTCCGGGGTCGTGGCCTCGGCGTGGGTCGAGTAGGTGCCCTCCACCGCTGGGAGCAGGTCGCCCAACAGTTCGCGGTGGTAGTTCTGGTTCAGCTGGAGGGCCAGGGAGAAGCTCGCGGAGTCTTCGGGGCTGGTGTTGTTGTAGGTCGGGCAGACGACGATCAGCGGCTGGACGGCCCCGTCGGCGATCGCGTGGTCGATGACGTTCTTGAGGGGGCCGGGGCTGGCCGGGGTGCCGAGCGTGGTGGTCTCGTTGCCCCAGCCGCCGTGCATCAGGTAGAACACGTTGTACTCGCGGTCCTCGCTGTAGCCGGGCGGCAGGTAGACGATGGCCCGTTTGCGCAGCGGCTGGGTCTTCTGCTCGTAGGTCATCGACTCGAACGTGTCGTAGGACAACTCCACCAGGCTGCCCTGCTCGGCGGCGGGCGTGAAGTAGGCGTCTGGGACCGTCTCCAACTCGGCTGGAATCCAAGGCTCTGTCGCCGCGCCAGCGCCGCTGACCGGAGCGGGCTGAGACGTGCCCGGTCCCGGCCTCGGCGCGGGAGTGCATCCGCCCAACACGCTCGCGGCCAGGACAGCTGCAAGACCCGCCCCGGCGATAATCCTCGCGCTGTCACTTCTCATGGTTGGTGCCCTTCCCAAAAAGCCACCGCGTCCTCGATCCAGCCTTCGGCGGTCGTGCCGGCGCCCAGGCCGAAGCCGTGGCCGAGGTTGGCGTAGTGGTGGAACTCGGTGTCGATACCAGCGGCGGTTAGATTGTCGATTCGCGACTGCATGGTCCGCCAGTCGGCGATGCCGTCGTCCTCGCCGACGACGGCGTAGGTTGCCGGATCTTGCCGGGTGTGGTCGGTGTGCCCGGTGTACTGCATGACCACAGCGGCCGGGCGCGGCAGGCCGTCGCCGCCGTACGCGTCAGGCCCGTACGACCCGAGATAGGCCGCCATGCGCGCGCCCGCAGAACCGCCCCACAGCGAATAGCCGTCGGTGGCGACCCCCAACTCGTCGGCGTGGGCGAACACGAACGAGATCGCGGCGGCCAAGTCCTCGCAGGCGGCCTGCGCGCCGCCCGTCCGGTACTGCAACGCGAAGGCGTTGTAGCTGCGGCGGCTCAACTCCAACGCGTGGGGCAGGCTCTCGTGGATCGACCCCACATACGAGAACCCGCCGCCAGCGCTGACGATGGCGAACGGCGCTCCCGGCTCGCCGGCGAAGAAGAACAATCCCGTGTCCTGCTTGCTCGGGTCGGCGGCCTTCTGCTCGGGCGTGTAGATGTCGTAGAACACCGTCCGCCCTCGCTCGACCTCGCCGATCAGCGAGTTGACCACGTCCACGGTCGTGCCAACTTCGACGTGGGAGTGGTACGGCAGCAGGGTGTCGGTGTCCCGCAGCGTCAACGAGGGGTCCGGCAGGTCCCGCCCCGTCGGAAACAAGAACTGCCCGAACCCCGGGAAGGCGGGATGGTTGATCGTCGCCGCCATCGACCAGTCGGCGTCCACGCGCTCAAAGCCTCCCTCGCTCGGTCCTGGCGCAGCGCTCGCCGACACCGGCGGCTCCGAAACCACAGGGACGGACGGCGGCGACCCACACCCGGCGACCAGGACGGCGCCGACCAGCCACGCCGGCCCCCGACGCGACCGTTTCACCGCCCCGCCGGTGGTCAGGCTCCCGGACAACGCAACTCCAACGCACTCTCACACGCCTGGCCGAACAGCACGTCATCGTTCAACTCGGCGAACTTCGGCGCGAACCCGCCAAGAGCGTCTCGTCCCGCGGTCATCTTCTCCATCACAGGCTCCCCGACTCCTTGACCCCACCGGCCAACGCCCTCGCCTCCGCGCCGAGCCGGGCGACCTCGGCGTCGTCCCCCGCCGCCACCGCGCGCCAGTAGGCGATCTTCAACTCCACATACTCCCGCCGCACCGCCAACGCTCTCGCCTCGGCGTCCAGACGACCCCGCTGCGTTAGAAGCAACTCGATCTGCCGTTCCGCACCCTGGGCGCCTTGGCCTCGGTTGCCCAGATACGCGCGCATGTCCTCGATCGGCATACCGGTGCTGCTCAGGCACGCCACCGCGTCAGCCAGGTCCAGATCATCCTGGCTGTACACCCGGTGCCCGCTGGACTGATCCCGAGCCACGGCGGGCGTCAACCCAATCGACTCGTAATACCGCAACGCGCTCTCCGACAACCGCGTCACCCGCGCCACATCCCGGATCGCGTACCCGTCCCCGCGACGCCGAGCAGGCACGGGACCGTCCACTGTGCTCAAGGCCATGTGCCAAGGCTAGAAAACCTCAAGCGCTCGAAGTCAAGACGACACGGCCAGTCGCCCGCCAAAATGGTCCGGGGCGACGGCACCCGAGTTCTGAGTGCAACGCCCGGATGGCGCCACGTCGTGCCTGAGCCCCTTGCCGCGAGACCCCGACAGCCTCCTGGCCGAGGACGTATCGTTCACCAGAGTCGACATCCAACTCAGCGAAACGCCTCAACGTCCGGCGGCGGGTCTTCACGAGTTCGAGACCGCTCTCATGAACGCGATCTTCCACATCAGCATGAACCTAGGGAAGCGTCACCGTGGAACCAGGCGGATGGTCTGTGCCACCGTCACACGAGACGGTCGTCGATGGTCACGACGTCAGGGGATCAGCGAAGACCAAAGTCCAGCGATCAGCCTGGGACGACCGCATCAGGCTCGAGGCCGACCGCGTGGACGATACGGGCGAGCGGTCTCCGTGGGCGAAGGCGACGGTCATTCCCACTGGGTGCCGCGCGTCGTCGTCCCGCTCCATCGTTCGGACTCTCCGACGCCGTGAAGCTAGTCATCAACGTAGCCTCCCACTGGGGCTGCGAACCATTCGAACTCGCGCTGACGTTCCGTGACAACTCATCCAGACTGAGATCGAACACCCCCTGACGCAGCTCACCGGTCTCTTATATCCCCTTGTCACCACCTGTTCGGACACACTTCTGGCTTCTCGAGGTTGATCCCGCTCACCTTGCCGATGGAGGAGGCCAAGGTGACGGTTTCGATGCGGTTGATGACCGCCGGGGAAGGCTACAAGTATCTGCTCAAGAGCGTCGTCGCCGGGGATGGCGAGCGTCATCTTTCGACGCCTTTGACGCGGTACTACACCGAGCAGGGATGCCCGCCCGGCTCGTGGATCGGGTCGGGGCTTCGCTCGCTCGGCGAGCGGATGATCGAACCCGGCGACGAGGTCACCGAGGCTCAGCTTCAACTGCTCATCGGCCAGGGCATCCACCCGGTGACTGGTGAGACGCTCGGCCAGGCGTACTACAAGTTCCAGACCCGCGAGCGGCGCATCGCCAACCGCGTCGACCGGCTCCCCGAAACACTCACCGACGCTGAGCGCGCAGCCCAGGTCGAACTGATCGAGACCGAGGAACGCGAGCGGGGCGAGCGGCGCACGGTCGCCGGGTTCGACTACACGTTCAGCGTCCCGAAGAGCGTCAGCGTCTTGTGGGGCGTCAGCGACGCCGGGACGCAGGCACTCATCGCCCAGGCCCATCATGACAGCGTCGCCGACGTGATCGACTTCATGGAGCGCGAGGTCGTCTGCACCCGTTCGGGCATCTCAGGGCGTGGCGCCGGCGTCGTCCAAGTCGACGTGACCGGGGTGCTGGCGACCGCGTTCGACCACTACGACTCCCGCGCTGGCGATCCTCAACTCCACACGCACTGTGTGATCAGCAACAAGGTCGCCTCTGTCTTCGACGGCAGGTGGCGGTCGGTCGACTCCCGTCCGATGCACGCCGCCGTGGTCACGTTGAGCGAGCACTACAACGCGGTCTTGGCCGACCGGCTCGCCCGCGTCCTCGGCGTCGGCTGGGACCAGCGCGACCGGGGCCGGAACCACAACCCGGCCTGGGAGATCGAGGGCGTCGGCGAAGACTTGATCAAGGAGTTTTCCTCCAGGTCCGGCGACATCGACGCGGAGGCCGCCCGCAGGGTGGCCGAGTACCGGGCCTCGCATGGCCGCCAGCCGTCGAGGCGGATGATCATCAAACTGCGGGAGCAGGCCGCGCTGGCCACCCGCCCCGACAAGCAGATCAGATCGCTGGCCGACCTGACCGCCGAATGGCGGCAGAGGGCTGCCGCCCTGATCGGCGGGGACGCCACCGAATGGGCGCGGCAGGTCGTCGAGGACGGCGAGGCGGTGGTCCTGCGGGCCGACGACGTCCCGCTCGACGTGGTCGCACACCTCGGCGAGTCGGTCGTGCAGGTCGTCGGTGAGAAGCGGTCGACGTGGCGGCGGTGGAACCTCCACGCGGAGGCGTCTCGGCAGACGATGGGCTGGCGGTTCGCCACGGCCCAGGACCGGGAGGCGGTGGTAGCGCTGATCGTGGACGCCGCCGAAGACCGGTCGCTGCGGCTCACCCCAGCCGAACTGTCCGCGCCCGCCGAGTTCCAACGCCCGGACGGGTCGAGCCGGTTCCGGCCCAAGCACATGACCCTCTACTCCTCGCAGGCACTGCTCGACGCCGAGGACCGCCTGCTCGACCTGGGCCGCACGCTCACCGCGCCGACCGTGGCGCCGGACACGGTCGCCGGCCTGGTGGACACCCCGGACGGGCGGGGCCGTCTGCTCGGCCCGGACCAGGCGGCGGCGCTCACCTCGATAGCTACGTCGGGCCGGGTCGTGGATGTGCTGGTCGGCCCCGCCGGGGCGGGCAAGACGACAGCCCTGTCACGGCTGCGGGCCGCGTGGGAGGCCGAGCACGGCGGCGGCTCCGTGGTCGGCCTAGCCCCGTCGGCGACCGCCGCCGCCGTGCTGGCCGAAGACCTCGGCATCGCCTGCGAGAACACCGCCCGCTGGCTCGCCGAACACGACCACCTCGGACGCGACTTCCAACCGGGGCAACTGGTCATCTGCGACGAGGCCAGCCTGGCAGGCACGTTCACCCTCGACCGGATCACCGCCCTGGCCGCCCAGGCCGGAGCGAAAGTGCTGCTGGTCGGCGACTACGCGCAACTGCAGGCCGTGGACGCGGGCGGCGCGTTCACCATGCTCGTCGCCGACCGGCACGACGCCCCCGAGCTGACCGACATCCACCGGTTCCGCTCCGAGTGGGAGAAACCAGCCTCCCTCGGTCTGCGCCACGGACGCGCCAACGTCATCGACGCCTACCTCCAGCACGGGCGCGTCACAGAAGGCGACCATGATGACGTCACCGAGGCCGCCTACCTCGCCTGGCGCGACGACGCCCGAGAAGGGCTCGCCGCGCTTCTGGTGGCCGACTCCCACGAGACTGTTCGTGAGATGAACCAGCGCGCCCGCCACGAGCGCATTCTCGCCGGACTGGTCGACCCCGACGAGCACGTCACGCTCCACGACGGCTCCCTGACATCAGCGGGCGACGTCGTGATCACCCGCCGCAACGACCGCCATCTTGTCGCCGGGAAGACCGGGTGGGTGAGGAACGGGGACCGCTGGACGGTCGTGAAGACCCACAGCGACGGGGCGGTCACCCTGCGCCGCGCAGGCAGGCTCAACCAGGCCACCGTGATCCTGCCCGCCGCCTACGCCGCCGAGCACCTCGACCTGGGTTACGCGGTGACCGCGCACCGCGCCCAAGGCGTCACCGTCGACCGCTGCCACACTGTCGTCACACCGTCCACGACCAGGGAGAACTTGTACGTGGCGATGACCCGTGGCCGCTACGCCAATCTCGCCTACGTCGCCGTCGACAAGCCCGACCAGACCCACGATCTGCCGCACCCGTCCGACAACCCAGACGCCGACGCCCGCGCCGTCCTGTGCGGAGTGCTGCGGAACTCCGGCGCGGAACTCTCGGCCCACCAGGCCATCGCCGCCGAAGCCGAGGAATGGGGCAACGCTACCCAGATCTGCGCCGAATACGAGACACTGCTGGCCGCAGCCGAACGCGACCGGTGGGCGGCCCTCGTGGCCGACTGCGGCCTCGACCAGACGCAGGTCGAGCAGGTGCTCGCCTCCGAGGCGTTCGGCGCGCTGTGCGCCGAACTGGGCCGCGCCGAGGCAAACGGCCTCGACCCCGACACGGCCCTCCCGAAATTGGTCGCCGCCCGATCCATGGCCGGGGCCAGCGACATCGCCTCCGTCCTCCACGAGCGCTTCACCCGCCACAGCGAGCACGCGCAGGCCGACCGGCGCCTCCGACCGCGGCCTCAGCAGTGGGTCTTTGGCCTCATCCGCAAGCCGACCGCGAGCATCTCGCCTGTGTTCACCCAGGCACTTGTCGAACGTGAGGCCGCTCTTCGAAACCGGGCTTCCGAGGTGGTACGGCGGGCAATTCAGACAGGCGAGGCTTGGGCGATGGGTCTTGGTTCCCAACCGACCGATCCGCTCGGCGCGCGGCGATGGGCGGAAACCGCCTTGGCCGTTGCCGCTTATCGCGACCGTTACCAGGTTGAAGGATCTGACGCGCTAGGGTCGCCGTCTACCGCCAGGCAGGCCGAGGACGCCGCGCGGGTTCGGGCGACGGCAGGTCGACACACCCCGCCTCCACGAACACCTCATGGGAATCCGGTCTCGACGATGGAGCAGCTGAGCCTCTGAACCGCTGTCCTCGCGAAGGGTTGCCCCCACCAACTGGTTAGCACTCTCGTTGCGCGAGTGCTAACGCGGGCTCTACACTAATGACATGGATGTGGTTTCCGGAGCGAGGCCCGAAGACGGGACCGAAGTGGACCTGGTCGACGCCCGCCGGGCCGCGGTCTCCGGAACTGCGTCGACTGATCCATTCGCCCCTTTCTTCATCGACCCGCCAAAGCGTTTCCAGGTGCTCGCGCTGGACGGCGGCGGGGCAAGAGGCCTCTTCGCGGCCCACATTCTCGCTCGCCTCGAGTCCGACCTGGGTGTGAGAATCACCGACTCATTCGACTTGATCGCCGGCACATCAACAGGCGGGATCATCGCGCTTGCCCTCGGCGCGGGATTGCGCCCAGCCGAGATCGTCGCCCACTATGACCGACTCGTCGACGCTGTGTTCCCGTCCCGGCGTCGCCGATTCAGGCCGCTGCAACTGGTCAGGCCTTTGTACAGCGCGGACGCGCTCCGTTCGGCGTTGACAGACGTGGTCGGAGACAATCGACTGGGCGACAGCCTGAAGCCGCTGATCATTCCGACCTGGGACGTCGAACTCGGGCAGGTCCACATCTTCAAGACTCCGCACCATCCCAGATTCACCAGGGACTGGCGGATCAGCATGACCGATGTGGCTGTAGCCACGTCGGCCGCGCCGACGTACTTCCCTGCCGCTCGGGTGGACGGCTGCCGACTCGTGGACGGTGGCGTCTGGGCGAACGACCCGTCCGTCGTCGCCGTCACCGAGGCGGTCAGCGTGTTCGGCGTCCCTCTGGGAGCGGTCAGGGTCCTCAGTGTTGGCACCATCGGCGAGGGCCAAGACCACCCGAAGGCGCTCGACAACGGTGGGCTCGCGCAATGGTCGACGCGACTGGTGCCGACCTTCATGGGCGCGACCAGTCGCGCTGGGCAAGGCATCATCCAGCATCTTGTCGGCAGGAGCAACTACCTGCGCATCAACGCGACCATCAAGAAATCAGCCAGGTTCTCCCTCGACGCCGTGAACCGGGACGACGTCGAAGGTCTCGCCTCAAGCGTCAGCCGCGTCCACGGCCCCGACTACACGACCATGTTCGACGGCCACCGCGCCTACGACTACGAGCCGCTGCACGCCACTGGCGAGCCAACCCGCGAGGGGGAACATGCAACTCTCTGACCATTTCGATGTGCTGCTCAAGGACACCGTCAACCTCAGCCGAGCAAAGCTCGACCTGTTGCAGATCAGGGCCGACGCGGTCTCAAGCGCGCTGATGGCCGACACTGAGATCGGCGATCTCATCTCTGGCTTCACCCCGCAGGGTTCCTGGGCTCACCGCACGATCATCAACCCCCAGAACGGCAAGGAGTTCGACGCCGACATCCTCCTTGACATGGACGAGGTCGACGGGTGGGAAGCCAAGGATTACATCGAGCAGGTCTACCGCGCGCTGGGCCGCCACGGCACATACTCGGCCATGCCGCACACGAGGAAGTGCCGTTGCGTGCGGTTAACGTACGCCAACTCCATGCACATCGACATCGTCCCTCACCTCCATCTCGCCGACGGGCGCGAAGTCATCGTCAACCGGGACCTCAACGAGTGGGAGACGACCAACCCGACAGGTTTCACTGATTGGATGAGGGCGAAGGACTCTGTCACCGACGGCAACCTGCGCAAAGTCATCCGTCTCGTCAAATACTTGAGGGATCACAAGAATTCTTTCACTGGCACTCCATCGATCATCATCACTACCTTGCTCGGCGACCGGGTCGACGAGATCAGCAAATTGGTCCGGCCTGACTACTACGGGAACGTGCCCAAGGCGCTGCTCCACCTCATATCCGACCTCGATGCTTGGCTCCAGCAGCAGTGGACTAAGCCATCGGTGGCTGACCCCTCCAGTCCAGGCACCACATTCGACCACCGCTGGGAAGACGCAAGCTACGAGTACTTCCGCAACCGGGTTCACGCGCACGCCGCCGAGATCGCGGCGGCTTACAGCGAGCCAGACAAGGCCAAGAGCGTCGAGCTGTGGCAAGGCATCTTCGGGTCGGGGTTCGCCGCACCGGCAACGACGGGTGATGCCGCCGCGTTCGGAACTTCTCAGGGGGCGGCCTCCACGATTCGGAGGCCAGGCCGGGCTGGATGACCAAGAAGCGCGTGCGTCCCCGGTACTCACTGTGGCAGACAGAACTGCTGGCGCAACTGCGCCGCCGCGCAGACGAGCAGCCCGACATGTTGACGCTCGCAACCAACCCCAGACGTGAAGACAATAAAGCTGTCACTGTCGGCATCGCCTTGAACACGGGAAGCATCGCCGTCGTGCCCGGTGGGCTCCCACTCCAGGAGCGGGAGGAGTTCTTACTCTGTCTACCCGAATCGCCCCGACTCCCTCCAGGGGTCTTCGTCCAGCACGACCGCTTCCTCGGCTTCCCGCACGTAATGCTCGGGCGTGTGCTGTGCGTCTACCTCGACCCATACCGGGAATGGGACCCAGCGGGCGGCGCGACGGCGCTCCTCAACCGCCTCTACCAGTGGCTGGCAGACGCCGCCGGGGCACAGTTCGACGCCGCAACCGCGCTTTACCACGCGGTAGGAGGCGTTCTGCACAGGACGGAGGGAACACCCACCCTAGTGGTGCGAGACATCCCATCGAGGCTCGCCACCGCCAGACTGGCCCACCGCTCTCCGACAAGACTGGACGTTGTCTTCGGCCCCGAGGCTGCAGGCGACCGCGCCCCGCTGTTTTTCACCAGCCACCACCTGCCTCTCGGCGCTACCAACACCCTTGACCTGCTGCTGGCCGTTCTCGGGCACGAAGCCCAGGGCTTCCTGACGACGCTGAGTGCCAGCGCCGTTCGCAACCCCGAGGGAACGCCCCAGTACTACCTCCTGGCCATCCCCCACCCCGCCGGAGGACCACACCATCTCCTGGGCGGCAGACTGCCCCCGGCCACAGCAGACGCCCTCAGATCGTTCGGCAGGCGCCACGGGCCAGCCGCCATCCAACCGTCGATGATCCGCCAAGACACCAAGATCGAGTGGTGCAACATGTCAGACGAACGAGCAGAGAACACGACCCGGCGGGACGCCACCCGACCCGTCAACGGACTACTCGACAAGACCGCCTACATCTGGGGATGTGGCGGTCTCGGCTCATGGATGGCAGAGTTCATGGTCCGAGCAGGCATCTCGAAGATCACACTGTGCGACCCCGGCACCATCATCGGCGGTCTGCTAGTCCGCCAGAACTACACTGAGGCCGACATCGGCAAAGACAAGGCAACGGCCCTCGCTGACAGGCTGCGCGCTCTGAGCGACGCCGTCGACGTGACGGTCGACAGCGGCATGGGGCCGGCCAACGTTGCCGACATGCTGGCCGCAGACATCATCGTGGACGCCACCGTAAGCCTGTCCGTGCAGCGCGATCTTGACGCGCTCGCTTCCAGCCCGGACAGGAGGGCCGTCATCGCCCAAGTGGCCACAGACGCACGGTCAGCCACTCTGGGCATCCTTCACGTCAGCGCTCCGGGAAACGGCGGCACGCTGACGAGTCTGGATGAGAGCGCTGGCGCCGCCGTCATGGCCGACGGATCGCTGGAGTTGTACCACTGCCTCTGGAACTCGGACCATGCCGACGAACTGACCCCAACACGAGGATGCTCGGCCCCGACCTTCCACGGCTCGGCGGCAGACGTGGCAGTCGTGGCCGGAACACTGACATCGCTGATCGGCTCGCATCTTCGAGGCACGGCAGTGTCCGGAACTCACCTGGTGGCCTCACCCACAGCGGCCGCAGGCCCACGACACCACTTCTTGCCTCACGACAGCAGCGACCAACGACAAAGTGGCCTGCCGCGAAGCGGCAGGCCACTCGCCGGGGAGCGAGCTACTGCCGGTCAGCCCTCCGGCTCTTGAGCTTCGCGCCTACCAACAGAGCCGCGCCGAGCACCAAGGCGACGCTTCCGATTGCGATCCAGGGGCCGGTGTTCGCGCCGGTCATAGGGAGCGCCTTCCCGCCGGTCTCGGCAGACGGGCCGGGTTTGGGCGGCTGGTGCCACATGGTCCGCTCGCTGACCGTCCCGAAACGGCCCTGGGCGAGGACTGCCCGGTCGGGACTGTCACTGTCGGGCGACCAGGCGATCTCCTTGATCCAGGTGCAACCTTCCTGGTCGGAGGTGAACTCCGGCGACAGGAACTTGGCCGTCTCCCCGGCGCCCAGCTCTTTGTCGAGTTCGGTGGCGCCGATCTTGACCGTGCCGTCCATTTCGTCTGGGTCCGGCGCCTCGCATCTCAACTCGTCTTGGGCCGCGCCGGGGTTGATGTAATCGGTGCGCTGGTACCAGAACTCGACCTGGGTTCCCTTCGGGAACGGGCCGGTGAGTAGGGCTTCATCGGTGATCGTGTCCCCGACCTGGGCGTGCTCGGGGGCCGTGGTCGTGATCTGCGGCTCGGCTTCCTCCGGTGGTGGCGGCAGCAGGATGGCGGTCTCGTTGACGAGGCCGCATGCCCCACGCCGGATCACCTTTCCGTCGGCGTCGGCGACGGTCTCGACCAGGGACAGCAGGCCGGGCTTGTCGGGCATGGTGAACTCGGGCGAGGCGTAGACGCCCTCCCCGCTGATCGGCGCGAGCCGGCCGCTGCTGGCGAGCAGTGTTTCCGGGGTGCATCGCGCGCCTTGGTAGGCCGCCTCTCCGGACGGTTGGGCCACGATGCCGGGCGCCTGCCCGTCGTCGAACGGCTGCCAGTAGACGTCCCAGACGACTGTCCACCCGGTGGTGTCGGCGGGTCGCCCGTCGGTGGGGTACCAGGCGTGGAGCAGGTCAGTGATCTTGGTCCCGGCTTCGACCTGGAGGGCTTCGGTGCGCGCCTGGGCAGTGGCGACGCTGGCTCCCTTGCGTGTGGCTTCGGTGACGGTCTGGGTGATGAACTGGGGCTGTTCGTGGACCAGGGTGATGGTCTCCGATTTCTCTCCGCAGACCGACCGGTACGGTTCGGTGCGGGCGTCGCCGGGGTAGGACACGACGAACGTGTATGTGGCGTCGCCGCCCTCGGCTTTGAACTTGGAGCCGGACACCATCTGGCGGGCGGCCCAGGTGTTCCACGCCGGGGTCTTTTCGTTGACCGCGATCAGCCTGGCCGCTGGGTTGTCGACGGTGCAGGACTCCGGTGTGACGTCGCCTTCGATCCGCCACAGTTCGACGGTGACGGTCTTCGCGTCGGCCTCCCAGGGGCCGTAGCCGCCCCAGGCGGTGTGGCCGACCGCGCCGTGCAGATCAGAGTCTTCGGGGCCGTCGGGCCAGTCGGTCTGCCAGACCTCGTCGGTGAAAAACACCTCCTCGGTGCCGTCGTTGGTGGCCGACCATTGGCTGGCCGACGTGTGGACGACCGGGGTGCGGCGGATGATGACAGTCTCCTCGGGCAGCCACAGCGGCGTCGTGGCGTCCTTGGCCAGGTAGTCCTTGGTCGCCTCGGGCTGCCGGTCTCGTTTGATGTCGTAGACGAACCCGTAGGCCCCATACTCGCCGTAGTCGACGGTGTGGCAGACGGTCTGGGCGTGGTCTTGGCCGGCGGCGGTGAAGGTGAGCTGGTACTCGTCGACGACTGGGATGCCGGGGTCGATGCTGGTGGTCTGGGCGGCGGGCACCGCCGAGTGGTACAGCTTCCCGTCCGCGAGCACTTCGACCGGCCTGTCGGTGCCCCACTGGTTGAGCCACAAGTCGCCGGGGCTGGTGTGCTCGACCCACACGCTGTCGCAGACCTCGACGGCGCCGTCGCCCTTCGGCTCGGCCACGGTCTCGTGTTCGGTCTGGGACTTGATGACCAGGTCCATCTGGGTGACGTGGGTTTCGCCTGGTTGGCCGAACTTGTCGGACGGGTCGTTGTCGAACAGGACTTTCACGTCGTCGGCCTGTTGGCTGCGGTCGATCCGCCACACCCAGGTGCCGTACTGCGAGGTGGGGACGGTGAACCCGGCTGGGGCGTCCACGGTGACCGGGTCGCGTCCCGTGGTGGGCAGGGTCACGTCGACCGTGGCGGTGCCGAGCGGTTTCGCGTCTGCCGGTGGCTGGTCGGCGATGACGAACGAGGACGCCGATCCGGCGTAGTACGTGCCGGCCGCTTTGACGACGGCGGGGTTCCCGTCAGTCTTGCTGATCCACTGGTCTGTCGGGTTGGGCAGAGACACTGTGATCGTGTCGTCGGGGGCTTGGCCTTTGGCCCGGTATTGGTCGGGCAGAGCGGAGGAGACGGCGAGGGTCATGGGGATGGTGTACCGCTCGGTCGCTGCGAAGTAGTCGTCGCAGGTGGCCGCGCCCTTGGGCAGGTATTTCGCGTTGCCGCCCTGGTAGGCCGGGTCGAGGCACCAGCGCATCGCGTAGTGCCCGGAACCCGTGTCGGGCAGGGTCGTGGTCACGGTGGCCCACACGTCCGGGCCGGTCAGCGTGACCAGGGTCGGCTCAGCAGACACCACCACAGCCCCGGCGGGCAGCGTCTTCGACGCCGCGGGCGGCGTGGACGCCTTGACGACCTGGCCGGAGGCGACCTGCGGATGGTAGGTCTTCGGTTTGGTCTGGATCGCGTCGGCCCATTCCTTGACCGGCCACTGGGTGCCGTCGACAGCGGTGGCCTTGACCTTGTCCTGCACCGTCGTGGCGTTCCGGTCGAGGACCTTGGTCGGGGTCTCGGTGGTGATCTTGGGCTGCCATTTCGTCTGGGTGGCTTTCCCTGTGACCTTCGCCTCCAGGGACTGTGTCAGGCCGGTGACGATCCGTTGGGTCGACCCCTGCTGGTAGAACAGGTAGCACGGCTGCGGCACCCCGGCCACGGTCATGGTCACAGTGACCGCCTCGTCGGCGATCAGCGTGTGCCGGGGGACGATCCGGGCGGACTGGACGCCGGCGCCGGTGGTCGCGGTCATGGTGGTTCCGCCGCCGTCGAACGTCGCGTTCGGCGTCGTGATCGTCAGCGTGGTCTTGAACCCGTCGGCGTAGTGGGCGGCGGCCCGGTCTGTCTCTCCCTGCCGGACCAGGCCGTACCAGACGGTCAGGTTGTCCGCGTCGACTTGGAGCAGGGCTTGGCGTTGCCCGCCGTTTCGTTTCGCCTCGGCCGCCAACCGGTCGTGGACGCCCCGGTAGGTGACGGGGATGGAGTCGTGGTACTCGGCGCGGATGAACTGCGACACCGACACGGAGACGGCGTCGTCTGTGGACTTGTCGTACATGGCGGCCAGGTAGGCGATCTGGGCGGTCTTGTCGGGCGCGCCGCCCGCGGTCTGGCCGCAGATTTTGGTGGCGTGGGCGGGGTCGAGGGTGTCCGGCGGGGTCGTGCCGGGGTCGGCGCACCAGCCATACTGGCCCTGGATCAGGATGTTGCCCCAGTGCGTCGACGCGCCCTTGTAGGTGCCCCACTCGCCGCTCGGATACTCAGCCGCCAGAGCGGGCGTGGCACCGCCCACCGCCGACAGCGCGCTCACGCCCAGGGCGATGGCGGCCAGGACGGCCTTCTTGAATCTGGATGCCCTGCCCCCGTGACGGGCGCGGGCGGTCTGCTTGCGAACCACTCAGGATTCCTTTCCCACATGCGGCCCCGGTGGGGCCTGGTTGCCGGAGACCCGAGATCTCGGGTCGCTTACGGCCCCCAGGTACACGCCGCATCCCATACGCGCGCACGGGCTCCGTCGCCCAGCGCGCCTACAGTCGTTCCTGTTCGGCGGTCTCCATGAACCGGGTGGCCTGGTCGATGTAGTCGACGAGGAACCGCCACTGCTCGTTGTCGGCGTGCTGGCCGAACACCTTCGGGTCGTGGCGGTTCCACCAGCCGTTTTCCCGGCGCAGCGCCACGACGAGCGCGCGGGCGGACTGCTTCTCCCTGGCGTGCGGGTCACGCGGCGGGGGAGGCGGTTTCGGCTGGCTTCCCCTGGTTTCGCCGACGGTCTTGAGCGCCCGCTTGGCGGCCTTCAACCTCGCCTTCGGGGATTCCTCGGCCTCGACCGCATCTAACTGCTGGACGGCGGCGTCACGGACATCTTGCGGTTCTGTCGGGCTGTCGGCGGTGGTGGCGAGTTCGGTGAGGGCCTGGTGGAGTTTGACGCGTTCCCAGCGGGCGGCGACGTGGCCGTCCTCGTTCAGTTCGACCAGCGCGTCGATGGCGTCCTGTTGCACGAACGGGTCGGCTGTGTCGTCGCGGGCGATGGCCTGGAGTTCGCGGATGCGTTCCAGGCGCTGATGTGAGTCGGTGCCGGTCACTTTGACGGCGGCTTTCGTGCGGGACTTCGACGCCGACGGGGTCTTCCCTGCCGGGGGTGGTGAATCACCACCCCCGTCCGCCCCGGCCGGGGCGGCAGTGTTGCCGAACTGGGTGGCCTGGTGGCGGGCTTGCGCTTGTGCCGCGTAGACCGCCTCCCACGCCGCGTAGGCTTCGGCCTGCTCGATGGGCGTCCAGGATTTCCGCAGCGTCTCGTCGTCCCACATGGCCAGGGTGCGGGCCTGATCGTCGGTGATGTTGGTCGCGACCCAGCACGGCACGGTCTCCCAGCCGAGCTGCGTGACGGCCTGGACGCGGCGGCGACCGCACAGCAGTTGCCCGGCCTTAGTGACGACGACCGGGGATAGCAGTCCGAGGCGTTGGATCGAGTCAGCGAGGGCGTCGATGTCGCCCAACTCCTGCCGGAAGACGCCCTTGACGCTGATGTCGTTGAGTGGTTTGGCGTCCACCAGGTGGCCGTCGTCCATGCCTTTCGCCTTTCTTCCCGTCGATGTGTTGACGGCGGCCAGGTAGGGGTGGCCGACCCAAAGGCGGAGGGAGGGCAGGCCCGCTCGGGGTCTGCCCTCCCTCCGTTGGTCAGGTCACAGACTCATACCTCGCGCGGGACGGTTGGGCGGCTGGCCCAACCAGTCCGGTCTGGACGGCCCGACGGGTGGTGTGCCGAGGCTGAACCGGGTGGCGGGTTGGACGCTGGTCGGGGCGGGGCGTCGGCCGGCGGCCTTGTTTCCGACGGCTTTGGCTCTCAGCTTGGCCAGGTCGTCCAGTGTTGCCTGGTCAGCCCGGTCTTTGGGGTCGACGGCTGCGGCCCAGCCTGGCCCACCGGCTTGGGCGGCGGTGCCGACGACGAGCCGGTAGCGGCGTTCGCCTGCCGTGTCGGTCGCGTCGTACACGCCCGGCGGCAGGCACCGGTGCGCATCGCGTGACAGGCCCGAGTACTGGTGGCCAGCAGGGCCGGGCACGATCACAGCCCGGTCGCCCAGCCTGCGCACGATCCGGGAGACCTGGTGGCGGGCGTCCCGGTCGAGCCATGTCTCGCCCAACGTCTGCCCGGTCTGGCCGGGCACGATCAGTTGCCGCAGCGCGTCGACGCAGGCTTTCTCCAATCCGCCCGGCGGCTGGGGCGGGTAGGACGGCGCCGCGGCCAGCGACTCGCGGAGCAGGCGGGCCAGTTGCGCGTCGCGGCGTCGGGCGGCTTTGGGCAGGTCGGCCCGCCATTGGTCCCGGTCCCACCGGTAGGCCATGTCGTCGAACTCGCCGTCGTAGGACGGGCGGGTCGCCCGGTAGTCGGCGATGTCGGGCTCTTTCGGCAGCGGCTCCCCGGCCAGCATGACCGCGACCTTGCGTTGGAACGTCTCCAACGCCTCGTGCCGTTCCAGCAGATCGGCCACGTTCGCGGCGTTCATGGCCAGGTCGAGGCAGTGTTCCATCCAGTCCTCGACCGCTGCGTCCCACAGATGCCCATGAAGGGCGCCGTCCAGGTCCGGCCAGTCCTCCGGCTGGGGCATCTTGGGGAACGCCTCGGCCAGCATCTCCGGGATGCCCGAGTCCAACAAAGGCCCCCACACCCGCTCGGCGTCCCGCCCGTGCTCGGCCATCAGCTTGTCCCGGCCGGCCTGGCCGCCCACAGTCGGCTGGGCCGTGGGCGTGGGAGATGGCGGCTCGGCTGGGTTGAGTGGCGAGCCGGTCTGGGATTCGACGATGTGAACGGCGGGGACCGCCAGGTTCTTGCCGAGCAGCCGCAGCCATTCGCGGGCCTCGTCGGGGGTCTTCGGCTCCGGGTAGGCGTCGAGGAACTGTTGTACTCCCTCGCAGCTGTGGGGGTCGTCCTCCAGTTCGGCGTGGATGCGGGAGGCGATCAGCAAGTCCAACTGGTCGCGCGTGTCGGCCAGGAACACCTGCGGAGCCGCCCGTGTGCCCCCGTTCCAGGCCACTGCCGCCACCAGCGGACGCTTGCCCTCGGCTGGCGCGGCAGGGTCCTGGTTCGGCGCGGGCGATGGGTCGGACTGGACGGCCTGGCCGGTCGGGACGGGCGGCGCGGCGGCGGGTGTTGGTTGTCCGGTGGCGGTCTTGAGGATGGGGTGGCAGTCGAACTGTGGGCTGGGCATGACCTCGCGCAGGCCGTCGAGCCATTTCTCGACGCCGTCCGGGTGCAGGCCGGCCGGGTCGCCGTGTTGTTCCAGGTAGCGGGCAGCCTGGTCGGAGGCCGGGTCGTCCAATTCCTTCTCGTACAGGCGGGCCGCGATCCGGCGGGCGACCGCGTCGTGCTCGCGGTCGATGAAGACCTCCATCTCGGTCGGGGTGAGGCTGTTCTCGTCGTCCCAGACGATCACCCCCGCTGACAGCGCGTTCGCGTCAACTGTCGGACTGGGCGCGGGTTCGGCGCGGCGCAGGCCGAGGGAGGCCTCGAAGTCAGGCGGGCCGACCTGGTCGAGGACGGCCTGGTTGACGGCCTGCCGGGTCAGCGAGGTGAACACTCCCATGTCGATGTCGGCCACCCGGATCTCGGGCAGCGCCGTGGCCTGCTGGTAGCCGTCCAGCCACCTCGTGACACCCTGGGCGTCCATGCCGGTCGGGTCGCCCAAGGCGTCGAACAGGTCGCCGACGTCGAACGCCGGGCTGTCGTGCATCTCCTCCCACAGCCGTGTGGCCACGCTGCTCTCGACTGCCGCGCGATCCACCCCGACGATGATCTCTGGCGGCACGCCGCCGTCCAAGTCCCACCAGATCACACCGACCGTGACCGTTCCATCCGTCTCGGGTGCGGTGGCCGCGGCCTCCGGGCCGCTGTCGACCGTCGTCCGGGCGGTCATGGTCTCGGTGGCTGAGGCGGGCGGCAGCGGCGGCAGCCACTCCTGGCCGATGTCGAACCCTTGGTCACGCAGGACCCATCGGTGGGCCCGCAGCCAGGCTGTGACGGCGGCCGGACCGGGCAGCTTCTCCGGGTTGCCGTGCTCCTCGGCGAACTGTCGCTGCTCGGGCGTCTGGAACGGCCCGTCGAGCCGCTCGTGAAGGAGCACGGCGATCCGCCGCTCCAGGGCTTCGCGGTTGGCTTCGGCGAGCAGGCGCGCGTTCCACACCGACCCGGTCTGCGCGACAGCCGCCAGGAACAGCCTTTCCGGGTTTGCCGGATCGGCCTGCTCGACCGTGACCTCCTCCAGGGCGAACGCGGGGCCGGGACGCTCGGTTTCGACGGCCAGGAGCCAGTCCGACACGTCGCAATCGCCCGACCATTCGGCGGGGCGGGTGTGACGCTCGGTGAACGTGGACGTGCGCTCGAACCCAGAGTCGGACACCATCGCCTCGTGCAGTCGGGCGGCCACCTTCCGGGCCACTTCCGGTTCGCTGCGCCCGACGACGAACTCCGCGGCGAAGTCGTCGTCGGGGTCCCGAAAAATCGCCCCGACCCACGCCGTGGTCGCCACCGTCTCCTGAACGGCGGGCCGTTCGCTGGAAGCCTCGGTCCCTGCGGACTCGCTGGCCAGAGTGGGCGCGGGCGACCTCTGGGCGAACGCCGAGTCGGGATCGACGGTGGCGTGGTGGGTGGTGAACACCGGGAACGGCAGTTCCCGGCTCGCGGCGATCAGCCATCGCGACACCGCGTTGGGGTCGCCCAAGTCGGGCTGGCCGTGGACGTCGAGGAACGCGTCGTAGCCCGCGTTCGTGTCAGCCCCGATGATGCGCTGTTGGATCGTCTCGGCGAGTTCGCGTTCGACCAGGTTCGGGTCGAGACCGCCGATCACCTGGGTCTCGTCCCACACGTCCTCGCCCCACCGGATCACCGCCACCGTCACATCGTGGGCCGTCTCGGCGTCGGCCTGGACCAACACCGTGTCTCGGTGGAACGCCGGTCCAGGGACATCCATCGCCAGTGCCTCCAGCCAATGCTCCACGTCAGCCGGTTCGTGCCACTGGTGCGGCTTGGGGCTACGGTCGATGAACGCCCGCGCCTCGTCGTAGCCGGGGCTGTCCGCGATGGTGTTGAACAAGACCGTGGCCACCTCCTTGTCCAGGCGGTCTCCGTCCCAGTCGGCCATGACCTGCGGGTACTCGCTCGTGTGGTCGGGACGCCAGAACACCGCCCCCACCGCCAGGTCACGCCAGCCAGGCGTCGTGGCCGGGGTTGTTGGTTCGCTCATGAGTTGCCTCTCTGCTCGGGGTCTGCCGCCCGGCCGGGCGGTCGCCCGGGCAGGTACGCGAGGCCGGCCACACGCCCGAGAGGGTGTCGTATGGTCCCTTGCTTCTCAAGGGTTCTCAAGTCGCCGCCGCCAGCCGGTCCACGCGCGCCCGGATCAGCGGCACGAACGACGCGTCCTTCTCCACCGCCACGACCCGCCGCCCCAGCGACAACGCCGCCTCGACCGTCGAGCCCGATCCCGCGAACGGCTCCAGCACCACGCCGCCCGGCTTCGTGAGCAAGCCGACCAGCCACCGCATCAAGCTCAACGGCTTCACCGTCAAATGGGACACCCCGTCCACCTTTGGCCGTTCCGACTGGCCCGGCTTGCCCTCATACCGGAACACCGGGAACCCGACCGCCGCACCCTCGCAGCGGGCCTCCAGCGCCCGGCCCTGCCGCTCGTCCATCGCCACGTTGACCGGCCACCTGCCGCCGCCGAACCTCCCGGCATCGACGTTGATGCCGCCCGTGCCGTGGTCCAGCACGTTCGCCACCACGGTCCCGGCCAGGGGTTTGCGGGCGATCAGGATCGGCTCGAAACCCGGTTTCAGCCCCGTGCCCCACCCGGCCATCCGCCTGGCCTCATCTGTGACGGGGTCGCCTTTTGACAGCACCCGCCGGGTCATGCCCAGCACGCCGTCGGAGTTCGACACCTCCACCTCGCGATCCTCGCGCACCGCGCCGAGGTGGGTGTCGATGGCGTTGGAGATGTCCATCGACTTCGGCATCCCGGTCGCATACAGCCAGGCGATCTGGTCGCGCACCTCGAACCCGGCGGCCTCGACACCAGCAGCCAGCCGGTGCCACGTCCGCGCCCCGCCGAACGCCGCCATGTGCCCACCCGGCCTCAACGCCGACAAGGCACCAATGGCCCACGCCCGGCACCACGCCTCGAACACCTCCCCGTCGGGCATCCCCGCCGTGTCGAAGTCCAAGGATTCCCGGAACCCCCTTGCCCCGTCCCAGTCCTGGTCGCTGAACTGCAGCCCGTACGGAGGATCGGTCACCACCGCGTCCACGCTGTCCCGCGCCAGAAGCGGCAGGACGCGGACAGCGTCGCCGACGACCAGCATCAGCCGGTCAGTGTCGACGGCAGTCGGTACGGAAGCGGCGATGGGAACGACAGACACAGGCGGCCTCCCGGTGGCGGTGAACAAAGCACCGGGGAGGTACGCGAGACCGGTCGATGGCCTGCGTGGCTCGTCAGTTCATGGGATAATCACTGTTGGACTTGTCGCCGTCGAAGTGCCGCTCAACGCCGGGCCGGTCGGGGCCAGCCCCCTCGGATCGACTCGAAAGGACGGTTGTGGAAGACGCGCTAGCCGGCGGCCAGGCCGCACAGGATTCCGTCGCCGAGGCCGAGCAAGTCGAGGCCAAGCCCCTGACCGGCTGGTCGGATGAGAGCTACACCCAGCGCGACTTCTGGGTGGCGGTGGTCGTCGCCGACGACGCGCAGAAGACCGCCCTCGAGACCAGCTTCTCCGAGATGCGCGCCGAAGTCGCGGAGAAGTGGGGCCTGCCGGCCGACGTGGAGTTCCACGCCCACGACATCATGCAGGGCTGGCGCGACTGGGAGGTCTTCCAAGGCCGGTTCGGCGACGCGGCGTCACTGTACCGGAGACTGCTGAACGCTGTCGCCGACTCCGGGGTGAGGATCGCGCTCCAAGGCGTCGACGTGGTCCGGCTGAACCTCCGGTTCCAATACCCGGCCCTTCCCCACGAGGTGGCGGCCCGCCGGGCCCTGGAACAAGTCGACCAGTGGTGCGCTCAAGACGGCAGCGGCCCGGTCACGCTGATCGCGGACGAGACCGGCGACAACCCGTCCATGACGAGCCTGTTCGACCGGATCATCGACGGCACCTCACTGGCCGTGTCGTCCGGGTATCCGCGCCCGCTGACACGCGTGGCCCGGCCCGTCGCGCTTGTCTCGTCCGCCCGCCACGACGGCGTGCAGGCGGCCGACCTGGCCGTGCACATCGCCCGCCGCCACATTGAGGAGACCACCGCCGCCCCGAGGGCGAGGAAGCTCGCTCGCAGCCTGTACCACACGCTAAGCCCGGCCATCGCCTACGAGTCGAAGTGGAGGCCCTGAGCGAAGGTGCCGCAGAAAAAGCTCGGGACCCCGAAGGGTCCCGGCTGACGACGCTCCGGAACTCCGGCTCGTCGTGCTTCCATAGTACACCAGGCCAGCCCAACGCGACAGTGCAAATTGGGGTCCTACCCTGACTCCAGCACCGCCCGCATCGTGGCCCGCTCCGAGTCGGTCACCGCCAGCCGGTACCGAGCCTTCACGCCGACCTGAAGCAGCACGAACCGCACCCGGTAATCGTGCAGCGTGTTGCTCGGCAGCCACTTGTCGGCAGCGCGGTCGCCCTTCGACGTGTTGGCGCTGACCGACACCGCCAACAGGTTGGCCGGGTCGTTGCAGAACCGCTGCCAGTTCCTGCCCTTCGGGCTCCACCGGTACCCGCCAGCGTTCCACGCGTCGGCCACGGCGACGACGTGGTCTATGTGGACCCGGTAATCCTTCTTGTCCTCGACCTGGACGAACTCCACCTCGACACCAGAGTACGGGCACTCCCGCAGCCTGGCGTGCCGCAGGGTGAACCCGTCGGCGTCGTAGACCTTGTCAACCAGGTCACGGGCCAAAATGTAGTCCTTCATGTCGAGCCCGACTTGGGCGAACTTCGGCATGGACACGACCAACTGCCGCCGGTACGGGACCGAAGGCTTCCAACCGTCCGGGTAACTCTTCAACCCCTCCAGGCGGGCGAGTCCTTCGGTTCGCTCGGCCTTGTCGGATCGGGGCGAGAACGTGGTCGTCATCGCGGCCAGCCAATCGGAAGACTCCATGAACGAAGCCTACCGGCGAGGACTCGCCGACCCCGGTCGCCGCGGCAGAGGCGCTTCAACCCGCCTTCCCGGTCAGCGGGCCACGAACGGCGCAGTCGCCACGGCCACCGGGCACTGATCGCGGCTCATCCCAGAACACGTCGCCCCTCCCCGCCGCCATCCCGGCAACGGGCTGGCTCCCGTCGCCAGCCAACGCCCCAGAACCTCACGGCTGACAGTGCCCCAGGTGGAAGCCGCGCACCGTGGACGCGGCGACTCCCAACCGCTCGCCGATGCGCCGGTACGACATGCCCTCCGCCCGGAGGCGGATGATCTCGTCCCTGCGCTCGGCCAGAGACGGCCTGTGGCCCCTCGGGCGGATCGACACGCCAGCGTCCACCAGCAGCCGTCGAGCCGCCCGGTGGCCCATCTTGAACCGCTTCCCGATCTCCACGATCCGGACTCCTTGTGAATACAAGGCCACGATCTGCTCCACCAGACCCGGCGTCGCCTCGTGGGACGGCGCGGCGACACCGTTCAGCCTCGCGTGCCGACGGATAGTCGCCGGAGTGACTCCGCACCGCTGTGCCAGGGTCGCCGCTGGCGCCCCGGCGGCATACTCGGCCAACACCGCAGGAGACACCGTGGGTGACGGCACGACGCCCTGCCTCTTGGCATGCGCCCGCACCGTGGACTCGTGGACGCCGACCTGCCCGGCCACCTCCAGCGCCGTCATCCCTGCCCCATACAAGGCGAGCATCCGATCCACCTCGCCGGGGGTCAAGAAGGTTTGAGCGGTCTCAATTCGCGCCACACAGGACCCTCTCGTGTCCGAGAACCCGGTCTCAGAGCCGTCCCTGAGCCACTCTGAACCACCATCTGACCAGCGCTTATACAAGGCCAAGGCATGGGGGGAAAGGTTTGAAGAGGCTACCCTTGGGCGCACCGTCTGGCGCAACCGGCGCGTTGCGCGCAAGCCTTGCCCGGAGCGACCGGCGATGCCGTCCGGCCGCCCCCAGCCAGCCGTTGCGCCGATTCGTCGCCCTGTCCTCGCGAAAGCAGTTCCCCAGGGCTGGCTCCAGCGCGCTGGTAGCCGGGTCCGTGAGGAGAACCGCCGCGGCGCTTCGGCCTAGCGCCGGGTCCGGCCTGTGGAATCAGTCGGCCGCGAGCGCGTTCCCTTGGGCTTCGTTGATCCGGTCGAGCAGCGCGGCGCGAGCCGATTCGCCCGCCTCAGTGCCGTCTCCGGGGCTGACGGTGATGTTCGGGAACGCCGGGGCGGGGTGCGCCGTGTCGCCTGCCGCCCAAGCGGCTTTGGCTTCCGCGAACGCGGCCTGGTCAAATGGGGGGCACACGTTCAGCAGCGCGTTCAACTGGTCCATGGTCAGCGTGACGGGGATGACCGCCTCGGCCAGCGGATGGTCCGTCCCGGCGGGAACCACCTCAACCGCGATCTCGCCCTTGTCGCGGGCGCAGGCCGCCCATTCGTCGGTCGCCTCCCCGACCTGGGCCACCTGGCCCGCGTCGGCGCTGGCCGAACCCGCGGGCGCGGGGGTGTCGTCTGTGTAGCCGGCCTGGCCCAGGCACGCTGCATACGCCTCCGTGAAGTCTTCTCCGTCCAGTACCAGCACCGGCCCGTCCCCCTCCAGGTAGGCGGACTCTTCGGCCGGGGCGAGCGCCTCAACCCCCTGGACGTAGGAGATGGTCACCTGGCCGCCTTGGTCGCGGTTGACCACCCATTTGGTTGGCTCGAACACCAGCGCCCTCGCGCCGTCGGCGAGTTCGCGCACGGATGCCGGTATCCCCTCCCCCGCCAAGCAGGCCAGCAACGCGTCCGGCGACCCTTCGGCGGTCCCCGGCGCCGTCGGCGCGGCGGTCGGGCCAGCCAAGCCAGACGAGTTCGACGGCCTTCCGGTTGGTTCCGCCGCCTTGCCGTCCGCGCAACCCGCCAAGGCGGCCACCGCCACAAGGCAAGCGCCCGCGAAGCCCAGCGCTTTGGATAATGACGCTCTCATCGACAACCTTCCTAACAGCGGAAACGGACCCCCACAGGGGTTCGGGCGACCAGGCGCATCCGCGCAACCGGCCCCAACGGGGGCCGGCGGCCGCTCTATGAGCCAGTCTCTCACGCCCCGGCCGAGGCCGACACGGCCTGGGCGGTCGGCGCCAGTTTGACTTCGACGCGGGATCTGGTGCCCCAGGTGCCAGACCGGAGGGTGGCCAGGGAATAGAACCTCAGCCACACCAGCAGGCCGATGTGCAGCAAACCGTACACGGGCGCCACCAGGAACCCGTACAGGCGGTCTTTGCGGGAGCACCGGACTCCCGCCAGATCCGGGTACCGGTAGGCGCGGGCCCAGGCCAGCAACGCCAGGTAGACCAGGTACGGACCCAGCAACAACTTGGACGTCAACACGGGCGCCACAACGAAGGCGAACAGCAGCGACCCGGTGAACACCACCCAGGAGGCAAGCTCAAGGAACGTGAACCAAAAAGCGGGTTTCGCCACGGGCATGGCCCGCAACACCCACAGCGATTCGCGGAAGAACGACTTGTTCCACCTCACCTGCTGGCGCAGGAAATGACCCATCCGCTCCGGCACGGCGGTGTAGGCGACCGCTTTCTCCGTGAACACGGCTTTGCCTTCCAGCAGGCAGTAGTTCGTCAAACGGCGGTCGTCGCCGAACACCGCCGGGCGGCCCAAGAACCGTTGGCCCAGGAAGTCCCGCCGGTATTTCCGCAAGACGCTGGCCGAATACAGGGCCAAAGACCCGCACGCGCACAGCAGCGAGCCCAGCCGCGACTGGGCGCTACGGTCCACCAAGAACGATTGCGAGTACCGGAGGTCGATCAGCCGGGTCAGGAGGTTGCGGTCGTAGTTCAACGCCAGGACCAGGCCCGTGACAGCTGTCACACCCGGCCGCGCGTAGGCTGCCACCAACGCTCTGACCGCGCCCTTTTCCAGCACCGTGTCAGAGTCGATCCCCAACAGCGCGTCAACGTCCGGCTGCAATTCCAACGCGCGCATCAGCCCGTGGCGCTTGCCCAGGTTCTGGCTGAACGTGTCGACCGTGAACTTGATGCCGGCTGCGGTGAACCGTTCGGCCCACCGCTCCGCTTCCAGCCGGGCCGCCGGATCCGCCGAACAGTCATCAACCAGGACAACAGACTGCACCGGCCTGGATTGCCCCAGAATCGACTCCAGGCAGGCCGCCAACATGGCCGGATCTTCGTTGTAGAACGGGACCGCCACGCCCACGCGCACCAGACCGGCTTTGCGGACCGCCCGGTTGCCGCCCCCCACAAGCAAGCGCTTCGCCGGGCGCCACGACAGTGCGATCTTCGCCCCGAACAAACTGAGCACGGCCACCCCGCACCAAGACGGGCCGCCTGTGGCCTTCCAGAGGCCCGCCAAGGCCAGGCACACCACCAGGAGGACTAGGGTGCCCGCGTGTTTGCTCCCTTTCACGCCTCAAGATCGATTCGCGGTCTTGACGCGAGCCGGGACAACGCCACCAGTCCCAACCCGATCAACACGGCCGCCACGCTCCACATCCACCACTCGAACACCAAAGAACCAGTCGTGGCCAGGGCCTCGTCAACGCAGCCGGCGCCGCCTGCGATGGCGCAAGGTGGAACAACATTCATAGGGTCAGTTAAGCCGTCTTCGTACATTTCTGTTAAGCCCTCCTACTAATAGGCTCGCCAGCGCCGATGACGTCTTCGGGCGGGACGTCGACGCCAGGCGAGCGCCAGCTACTACCTGACCTGCCGGGACCGGGCCTGGGCCCAGGCCCCGGCAGAGCCAGCCGCCGATCCGGTGGCCGGCGCTTGGCGGGATGAACTTGTGAGTGGCGCCGTTGGCGTCCGCCCGGCGGGTACGTCCCGCGCCAGGCAGGCGCCAACGGCGCTCGAACAGCCAGCGGGCGACTAGACCGCGGGCCCGACAATCACATGGTTGGAGTACCTCACCACCGGGGCGAAGCCGTCAGCGGTGACGGTGACCTTGACCACCAGGTCCTTCAGCGCGTCAGCGTTGGTCGGCGTGTAGGACAACCCGGTCACGAGCAGCCCGGCCGAGTCCCTCAGCAGCGACGAGCCCTTGAACCACTCGATCTTCACCGTCGCGTTCGAAGGCGCCACCTGGAGATCCAGGGTCATGGTCTCGCCAACCGCCACCTGGCTGGCCGGGCTGAGCGCCGCGACCTTCACCGATGGGGCCGGCGGCCCGGAGACGGCCGTGCCGTTCGAGTACACGACAACCGTGTCCATGCCGGTCTTGGTCAACGTGACCTTCGCCTTGACCTCGGAGCCGGAGTCGGCCGCGGTCAGGGTGTAGGTAAGGCCCGAGGCCGTCGCGATCCACGAAGTGCCCCTGTACCACTGCACCTGGGGCACAGCGTCCGTCGGCGTGTAGACCAGGTCAAGGGTCAACGTGTCCCCGACCACGCCAGCCGCCGGCAACGCCTTCTTGGTGACCTTGATCTGCTCCGCGACCTGGATGCCGTTGGAGTACTTGACCACCGAGACGGCGCCGGTGCGGCTGGCCGTGACCTTCACCTTGATCAGAAGGCCCGCGTCCGCCGGTTGCACCACATAGGAGGTGCCCGACACGCCCGAGATATACGACGTGCCCCTGTACCACTGGTACAACAGCCCCGCATCGCTCGGAGACGCCGACACCGCCAAGGTCAGGGTCGAACCAACGGCCCCAGTTCCGGACAACACCGGCTCCGAGAGCGTGGCTGGCCTGACCACCAACGCGTCAAGCGCGGACTGAAGCGTCGCGGCGGCGTCGTCGACGTCCGCCTGAGGCACGTCATCGTCCGCCAACACGTCTTCCCCGGCGTCCCAAGCGACCTTCACGGGAGCCCAGGAGGCAGTCGTGAAGTTCTCTGGGTCGAGGGCAGCGGCCTCAGCCACGAGCCTCGCCAGTTCCGACTTGTCTTTGACCGTAACGGTCGCCGATGCCGACTTGGTCGCATCGCCGGTCGACGTCGCCGTGACGGTGAGCACCGTGCCGACCGCCTCGTCCGCGCCGACGCTCAACACGCCGTTCGCGATTGACGTGTCAGCCGACGTGGCACCCGTTACCGCCCAGTTCAGGTCGGTGCTGGTGCCGCCGGTCGAAAGGACTACCCTGCCGTCGAACGCAACCGTCTTGCCCGGCCGCGTGACAGCGGTGGCCGGCGTGAGGGTCACGTCAGTCGGGATCACCTTGTAGACGCCGGCCCAAGAGAACATTGGCGATTGCGCTTGGCTGATGGCCTGGAGCCTCAAAGTGACGGTTCCGGCCTCGGCCAATTCCACCTCGTGCGTTCCCACATAGGACGGCGTCGCGGTGTTGAGCGCGAACTGCACCAGATAGTTGGCGCTGCTGGCCGTGCCGTAGTCAATGTAGGTGCGGGTTGTCCTGGCGCTGGAGGCCCACCAGGTGTAGCTGCCGTAGGCCAGAGCGTACTTGCCGGCCGGCAGGGTGAACGTGTAGCGCACGCTCGCTCCCACCTGGTTCGACGTGTACATGCCCGTGGTTGTCAGCTTGTTGTACGTCCCGGCCTCGATCCCCTTGTAGCTCATCGTTGCGGATCCGCCGCCGTTGGCGTGGCCGTGGTGGCCCCAAGTGGAGCTGCCTTGAGCCTGGTCGGGTTTGTCGTTCAACAGAGTCCCGCCATTCGACTCAACCAAAGCCTTGATGGCCGTCCACGCCGGCGAAACATAACCCAAGGCGGATGTACCGGTGCCAAGCCCAGAGGCAACGCCGTTGCCGTCAACGAAGTAGACCAGGCCTTCCGGCACGATCTCCACCGTGGCGGTGGTCTCCAGATGCTGGTAGCGGCCGGTGATGGTCACGGACTGCCAGGCCTGGTTGAAGTTGGCCGCTGCCAGATCCCAAGTGATCGGGAACGACTTGGTGCTGCCGTCGTCCGCGTTGGTGGCGACAACGGTGGCCGGCAACGCGGGGGCCTGACCCTTCCACGTGGCCAGGTTGAAGGTGGGCAGCACCCAGGCGCCTGGCAGCGAGGTCGCTTGGAGGCGGGCGGCGATAGCCGCCGGCCCCTCGGCGTCCAGGCCGTAGGCCTCGGGATTAGCCACCGCCGACTCCGCGTGCGCCCGCGCCAAGCTGAAGCTGGCCCAGTCCGCGTCGGAGAACTCCGGCGTCTTGACGATGTCCGCCGTCGCCTCGAGAGCCGCCTCGATCGCCGAGACGTCGATAGCCTCGGGCGTGGCAACCGGCCTGCCGATGGTGTCGAACGAGTCGACGGTCACCGAGCCGGATAGAACCGTCAGCGTCACGGTGTGCGGACCGTAGGGCAGCCCGCGCAACGTGTAGTTGGTGCGCCAGTAAGCAGACCTGGACCAGGTCTTATCTGTTGAGGACAAGGTCACGCCGTCGACCGTCAACTTCAAGGTGGCCGCTGCGCCGTTGAGACCCATGATGTCAAGGCCAGTGCCGGTGAACGTGTAGCTCACGGTGGACCCGGCGGTAGACGTCGAGGACAGCGAACGCTGATAGTTGTACATGCCCTCGCCGTTGCGGTGGCTCCACGTGCCCGTGTACACCAGCTTGGTGTTGGGCGGCGAAGCCAGATCGTTCATCTCCATGTTGTCGAGACGCTCGGTGTAGTACGCCACATAGGTGGGCAGCTTCTCGATCTTCAGGTTGTCGAAGCTGGTCCAGTAGAAGCCGCTAGCCAGGTCCACACGCCCGGACAGAACCGGGGTGGGATCGGTGTAGGAGGCGACTTGCACGCCGTCAATGTAGGCGGTGACCGTGTTGCCGGCCGCCTGCAGGGCCAGCTTGTGCCATTCGCCGACCTCCACGGGGACGCTGCCGGTGGCTCGGTTGGCGCCGAAGTTCTGCAGGTACCAGTTGCCGGTGCGGTCGAGGCGCAAGACATACGGCGCGGAGCTCAGGTTTTGCGAGTTGTCCCCGCCAGTGGAACGCACGCCGACTGCGGCGTAGTTGCTGGAGGTAACGTCCTTGTCGAAGCGGACGTCCACGCTGGCCTTGTAGTTGACCCAGCGGAAGTCGCCGATCCCGGTGATGGGATCGCCGGCGTTCCAAGCCGAGCCAAGGCCGTATTCAGCCTGGTCAAGCTGCTGGCGCAGCACGTAACCGTCGCCCTCCTTGTAGGCCTCGAAGGCGCCGTTGCGGTCCCAGGTGTAGAGCGGGTCCGCGCCGGTGTCGCCGCCGCGTGAGTCGATAAAGCTCTCGGTCGCGGTGGTGGGGTTGCCGTTCGAGTCGAAGACCGGGACGGTCTTGTCGCCATACTCGAAATCGTCCTGCCACAGGACACCGTCACCGTTTTCTTCGATGTCCAGCACGGTGCGGTCGCCTTCAACCGGCAGCGGTGCGGTCACTTCGGGATCGCTGGCAACGTCGAGCGTGGTCACCGTGACGATTGAGAACGGCTTGATGGTGACGACATACTTGCCATCGTCCCCAGGAGCCACTGTGGCTACGTGCTTCTTGTAGTTCGAGTTGAACTGCTGGCCCGGATCGGCGGCCCTGGTCTCCCAGACCTCCAAGTCCGCGTCAGCGGGGATGGCCATGTCCTGCACCGTGAAGGTGTAAGTGTTGGTGTATTGCGAGTCGTTGACAATGACGGTCGAGAAGTCTGACTTATCCGGCGCGGCCAGAGTCACGTGGTTGGCCCCGCCGGCGCGACCGTTGACCGGATTTGTGCCGGTGGCGGTGGTTTGGCTCGCCGCCGTGACGCCCCGCCAAATGCCGGCCGTGTTGGTGTCGTTCTCCCAGCCGGTGACGGCGAAATCGCTGAAGTGCTCCAGCATGACCAAGCCTGCGTCATAGTGGATCCAGCCGGACCACGGATCGCGGGCCGAGACCAGTTCCTTGTGCGAATACTGGCCGCCCTCGTAGAACGAGCCGATGGCGGGCTGGTAGATGAAGTGGGTCCGGCGCGAGTTCACATAGCCCTTGACAATGGTGTTCGCCATCTCCAGAGGACCGTTCACTCCACCAAGTTGGGTGCCTTCAACGCGGGGCGCCTGAGCGGCGGTGTCCACCATGTTGTTGTTGGGCCTGAAGGCCGAGTTGGAGAAAGTGGCCTGCGCCTCGGAGTTCCAGATTTCCAAGTCGGCCGTGTCGGCCGCCCACTTGAAGTTGCCGGAGCTGTCGTCATCGGTGGTGTAGTGGTAGCCCACAACGTCGATCGCGTCGCGGAAGCCGTTCGTGTTGCTACGCAGGTAGGAGCCGAACCCGGCCAGACCGGACGAGTCGTCGACAATGATCTTGATCTGGCGGTAGAGCGCCTCTTCCTCGGGGCTGGACCAGCCGGCCAGAGCCGGATCGTCGCTGACGTAGCCGACGGTGTCTGACTGGATGCGGCCCGCGTAGGTGATGGTCCACGCCCTGTCGACAGAGGTCTCATTGGCTCCGGGGTTGACGTAGTCGACCATGTAGCCGTACTGGCGGTAGGCCGCGAGGGCGACGTTCTTCTGCCAGTTGTAGATCTTGTCGTTGGTGTTGGCCCAAGCTGGTGTGCGCCACCGCAGAATGGAGACCTTGAGGTCCGGGTTGATCTTCTTGGCGTCTGCGGCAAGCTGGAAGCCGGGGTCGCGGGCCACGTTGGCCGGCTCGGCCTCATAGCGCATGGTGGCCGGGTTCGGTCCGGTTGAGGTGTTCCGGTCGTTGCCAAGCTCGATCTTGACCTGGCGCATGATGGGGTTCTCGCCCCCGAACAGCTCCTTGAGGAGCTGGGAATAGGCTGCGGGGTTCTGGGCCTTGTAGTCCATCAGCACCGCACTGGTGGAGTTGGCGCTGAGAACGCCGAACCCCTTGAAAGTCAATCCGTTTACGTTGTCCGCGCGGATGTCGTCTCCGTCAATTGTGACGGCGACGGCGGTGTCCGCGGCTTCTGCCTCGTCTTGCGAAGCCAACGGGGTCAGGGTGACAGCTAGCGCAAGGGCCGCGGCCACCGTCACCGCCCTTCGGCTGAGGGTCCGCCAACGCGGGGGGGTGGACAGGTGTGTCCTGGTGTTCATCGTTGAAACTCCTAGCGATCATTAGTGATCAGAAATTAGGGCACAATTATCGTAATCCGCCCATTTATGCCCTGTCAAGACCTCATTTGTGATCACTTATGATCTAATCGGCCGACATTCGGGCCGCCTAATCGGAAGGAGGGGGCCCCGAAGACTCTCTGACTCGCAGCACGGGCGAGATCGTCATCCGGTGGACCGGGCGTCCCGGATCAAGCAGCCGCCTGACCAACAGGTCCACCGCCGCCCTGCCCAGGGCCTCGCGAGCCGGTCGAACGGCGGTTAACGCGGGGGTGAACATCTCGGCGATCTCGTCGTCATAAGCGATCACGGAAATGTCGTCCGGGACGCGCAGACTGTGCGCCTCCAGGTGCTGGACCAACGCCATGGCCTCGCGGTCCGAGTGGACCAGCAGCCCCGTCACCTTCTTTTCCAGCACTTGGTCGATCACCGAGTCCACGGCGGCGTTGAAGCCGATGGTCCGGGAGCTTGGGATCAGCCAAGAGACGCTGTGGGCGGGTTCGGCGCCAAGCTCCTGGCTGACGCGCTCAAAGCCGAGGCGGACCTTCCGTGTGGTGGGGCTGGTGCGGCTGACCATCAGCCCTATCCGGCGGTGCCCAAGGCCCCAGAGGTAGCGCACCGCCAATTCGGCGCCGTGCGCGTGGTCGGAAACAACCGACTCGACGGGCTCGCGGTCCGCCCCGGCGGCCGCCTCGCGTTCCATCAACACGCAGGGCAGCGATTGGCCTGCTATCCAGTCGATGACCTCGGCGGCGTTGGCGCCCTCCACGTTGGGCACGGCCAGCACCCCGCAGACGCTTTCGCTCGCGAACAGCGGCGCCAGCGCGGGACGTTCATCCTCGTTCTCATAGGAATCGCCCCGCAGCATCAGCCGGAGGCCGAAGCGGCGCGCCTCGGCCTCGGCGGCGCGGGAAACGTCTGGCCAATAGAAGTCCAAGGCCGGCGCGAGCATGGCGATTTGGCCCCGCAATTGCGGAGCGAGGGCGGAGTCCGGCGGCTCGGCGACCGCGGCGGGCGGGAACTCAGCCCGGGCCGACGGCTCGACCAAGCGGGCGCCCCCGTGGACCCGCTCAATCAGGCCCCGCTCCTCCATCAGTTTCAGGTCTCTACGAATGGTCAATGCCGTTACGTCGGTGGCGGCCGCCAACTCGGCCACCCGCGCCGTGCCCAACTCGCGCAACAGCGCCGCAAGACGCTCACGGCGCAGGTCCGGCAAAAGGCGAGTCTGCGCCATCGCGCCTGCGCCTCCTCCCGTCACTCTTGAACTCTCGACTCGGGACATAACATTACCCGCGCCCCACCGGGACGTTGTTCGGTTGTGATCGTTTTGTCTCGTCGAAGCCGCAGCAAACGACCTTGCTTTCACTGGCCGCGCCCGGATCCAACCGCAATTGGCTCAGGCGGGCCCCCCACACCCGCCAATGGCTGGGGTCATCCAGTTCCCGCCCGGCCAGCTTGAACTCGAAGGCTTTGGGCCAGGTCAGCTCCATGGTTCCCCCAGCCAAAGTCTCAATCAGGGCAAGGCCGCGCGAAGCGCGAACGACCTGCCCGGCGATCAGGAAGCGCAGTTCGACGGGCTGGCCCGCCTCCGCCTCCCAGCGCCACGCGTCGGCGATCTCGACGGCCTGCGCGGCCAAGTCAAGCCGCACCCGCCGGCGCCAGGCGGCCAGGCCCGGGACCTGGTAGGCCCCGGCCAGCTCGGCTTCAAAAACGGCGCCTTGCCGGTCGAAGGTCGCCCGTGCGCCCCTGGCCCCGTGGCGCCGGCCCACGCTTTGGCCCCGGCCGCCAATGCGTGGGACGTTGTGCCACTCGCTCTGCATGGCCCAGATCGCATAGCGGTCCGGCCCAAACGTTTGCGCGGTGTAGGTCGGGCGGCCGGCGTCCACCAGGACGGGCGTGCCGTCCAGGGCCACAATGACGGAGCCCACGTCATTGTGGTTGTGCGGTTCGCCGTTGTGCCCGCCTTTGGCGGCCACCGCCAACCCGTCAGTCTTGCCCGCGTGTTCCCGTGCGACCATGACCTCCACGGAAGGGTGCCACACCGCCTGCGGCAGCGGCGAGCGGCCAGACCGCAGCTCCCACCAAGTCCCGTCCGCCATGGCGAAGACCGCCCGGCCCAAGGAATCGGCTGGCGGGGCCGGCCATCCGACTCCGTCCGGGGTGCCGTGCCGACGCAGGTCCAGCGCGTGGTCCATGGCCGCCTGGTCGCCCATCAGGCCGCCCAGCCGCCAGAGCGAATGCCAAGGCTGTTCCCGGCCGGGACGGGCCGACGCGTCTGCGTGGTTGACAAACCACGGGCCGCCAAGGTGACTCGAGTGGGGAAAGGCAACCGTCCGCCGGAAGCGCGCAATGCCCAGGGCGTCTAGCCTCCCGTTCGTCGCGTGGCGCAACGCCGCCAGCGCCTCCAGCAACCGGCAGGGACCGTTCCACCAATAACCCTGCCCCTCCTCGCACGCGCCGTCCGGAGGCAGGGCGGCCGCGTAGCGGTCGAGCACGGCAATGAGGCTTTCAAGGAGGAGGCGGCGACGAACCGGGTCTTCCTCCAGGCGCAACGCGGCCACGAGCAGGTTTCCCGCGATCCACGGCGCCCAGTTGTGGATCGGCTCGCCTATGCCCAGCCAATGCCAGTCCGTCCGGCCCTCGAACGGCTCGAACACCCGCTTGGACACCTCTTGGCGCAGACGCGCGCGCAATCCGGGAAGACGCCGCTCAAGGGCCGCGCCCGCCAAATGATCGATCCACGCCAACTGGGAGGCGACCTCGCTGGCGCCCAGATCCAGGAACGGCCGCTCCGGGTCCGGCAGGACGTGGCCGGACCGGCTCCATGAGTCGTCATGCGCGGGCCAGCACCAAGAAGACTGCTCGCACACGGCCACTACTCCGTCCGCAGTGTCGTCAAGCCATTGCTGGTCCTCGGTGGCCGCCGCCATGAGAACGGACTGGCTGAGACGGGTGGTCCTGGCGAACAGCCTGGATTGGTAGTCCTCCCTGTCGCCGTCCCTGAGGAATCTGGCCCAAGCGGAGGCCGGCAAGGATGGCCAAGGCAGTCCTTTGCGGGGTTCGGCCTGGGCCTTGAGGGCGGCCAGGGCGGTTCGGTCCAGGCTGAGGGCGGGCAGCGAGTCCACTGGCGGAACGAGCCATTCTTCGAGGTCGGAAGCAAGGCTCGGCCACAGTTCCAGCAGCGGGCCGGGTTCCTGCTTCACCATGGCGTAAGCGTACATGAACCACACATAACAATTCGACAACGATCAGAAATCTCCGTCGACAGGCCTTGAACTGATCGCGTATGTATCGTTATGCTCGCTTTCGACGCCCAACAGTTCACACTCGGTCGCCGGCACGCGGCCCGACATGAAAGGCTCAAGGTGGAGCACCGTCTAACTGACTGGCCTACGTGGTTGCCAGAACCAGACGCGGAGCTGTCGCCTCTGACCGGGTGGTCCCGGCCCCATTGGACCGCCCTTGCCGACCGCCTGTTGACCGCCTCCCGGAAGTGGGCCTCCCCCGCCCACGCGCAAATCGTTCCACCCGGAGCCGAAGGCGGCTACGGCAGAGCCGTGGACGGGCTCGAGGGATTCGCCCGCACGTTCCTGTTGGCCGGCTTCCGGCTGGCGGGCGACCAAACCGACCCGCTGGGCCTGGCCGAATGGTATTCGGCCGGGCTCGCCGCCGGCTGCGACCCCGCAGGCGCCGAACGCTGGATCACTCCCGTCGAACACCCCCAAGCCAAAGTCGAAGCGGCGTCCCTGGCACTGATCCTCGACCTGACCCGCGAGCAGATCTGGGCGAACCTCCCAGACCGCACCCGCGGGCAACTGATCGACTACCTCTCCCAGGTGGTCGGGGACACGACCTATCCGCGCAACAACTGGCTGTGGTTCCGGATCGTGGTCGAAACCTTCCTGCGGTCGGTTGGGGGCCCGTGGTCAGCCGAGGACATCGAAGAGGACCTCGCCCTCCACGACTCGTTTGTGCGCCAGGACGGCTGGCTGGCCGACGGCTCCGGCAGAGACTTCGACCACTACGTCGGCTGGGCGCTGCACCTGTATCCGGAGCTTTGGCAGCGTATGCGGGGCGGGGCCGAGCTGGCGACAGACGAACGGCGCCGCCGCGACCGCGCCATGCTCGACCGCTACCTCCTGGACGCCGCACACCTTGTTGGCGCCGACGGCGGCCCCCTGATCCAGGGACGCAGCCTGATCTACCGTTTTGCCCCAGCGGCGCCTTTCTGGGTCGGAGCGCTCGCCGAAGTCCCCTCGACGCCGCCCGGCCTGCTCAGACGCGCGGCGTCCGGGATGGTCAGCCACTTCGCCGCGCGCGGGGTGCCGGACGAACACGGCCTCCTGTCTCTCGGCTGGCACCATCCGTGGCGGCCCCTGGCCCAGTCCTATTCGGGCCCCGGCTCGCCCTACTGGGCAGCCAAGGCGTTCTTGGGGCTGGCGCTGGAACCCGCTCACCCCGTTTGGACGGCCGTCGAAGAGCCCCTGCCCGTGGAGCGGGGCGACTTCACCAGAGCGATCGCCGCCCCCGGCTGGCTGGTCCACGCGCGCGCCGCGGACGGCATTGCCCAGGTCGCCAATCACGGCACCGACCACGCGCGGCCCGCCGACCAGGTGGGCGATTCCCCCCTCTACGCCAGGCTGGGTTACTCGACCGCCACGGCTCCCCTCCTGAACGAGTCGGCCTGGGTCCGTCCGCTGGACCAGGCCGCCTGCCTGATCGACGCCGACGGCCGCGCCAGCCACCGCGCCGGCATGGAAGTCCTGGCGCTCTCCACAGGCGGCGACCCGGCCGTCGGGCTGGCAGTCTCCTCCGGGACGGCCCACTGGCTCGTTCCGGACCCCACCCAGCAACGCCACGGGTCCGGATTCGAGGGCGAAGCCGAAGACGCCGGCAGCATCACCGTGGTCAGCCTGGTCCGCTCGGCTTGGGAGGTCCGGGGAGTGCGCTGGGAGGCGCCCAAGGTCGACCAGCCCCATCCGCAGGCCGTCGCGATCCGCGTTGGCGGCTGGGCTGTGGCCGGGGAAGGAACCGGCGGGACCGAACTGCTGGCCGGCGGCACGGCATCGGCCAACGCGACTGGCGGCGGCCTGACGTCATGGGTGGCGGAACTGGCGCCAACCGGCCAACAGCCGGGCGCGAACCCGGCCGTGGCCGTGGAGGCCAACGCCAGCCCGCTCGGCGAGCCGAGCCGGGTGCCCTATCTGGACTTCCCCGCCACACCCGGACTTTGGCGCTGGGCCCTGATCGGGCTGACGCGCGGACTGGAGGTGGGCGGCGCGGCCAACCTCATGGTCGACGACGCGGTGACGGTGACCTGGCCGGACGGCACGGTCACCACGACCCCTTTGGACACGACGTGCGATTCGCCCGGCAAGGCGTGCGTCGTAGCAGGTCCGCCGGGCGTTGCAACCGATTACCCATACGAAAGGATCAATCGCAACTCATGAAGAAAACAACTATTGCCCTAATGGCGGCCCTGACGGCCGGCGCTTTGGCGCTGGCGGGCTGCGGCGAAGACAAACCCACCACCGGCGGTTCCAGCACCAGCCCAAAGGCGGGCGAAAGTCCGGTGGCGGCCGAGCCGGTGACCCTGACGGTGTCGGGTTGGTCTTTGGAGACAACCCCGGAATTCCAGGTGCTGGCCGACGCGTTCCACGCGGCCAACCCCAACGTAACAGTGGAAATCAAGGAATACGACGCTAACGACTACGGCACCCTCATGCTGGCCGACATGTCGGCCGGAGCCGCGCCAGACATCATCACCATCAAGGAAGCCAAAGCGCTCAGCCAGTGGGTCGACGGCGGCCAGTTGATGGACGTCAGCGACGTTGTCTCATCGCTGCCATCGAACGTTTCCGGCGCGGGTTCCTACACGATTGACGGCGTCAACTACGCGGCGCCCTATCGCCAAGACTCTTGGGTCCTCTACTACAACATCGACCTGTTCACCCAGGCGGGCGTCGCGGTCCCGGACGGCTCGTGGACGTGGGACGACTACGCCGCCAAGGCCAAGGAGATCGCCAGCAAGCTGGTCGGCCCCAAGGGCGCCTATGAGCACTCGTGGCAGTCCACCCTCCAAGGGTTCGCCCAGGCCCAGACGCCTGGCGCCGACCTGGCCGGTGGCAAGGACTACTCCTATCTCAAGCCGTATTACGAGCGGGTGCTCGACCTCCAGAGCGTGGGCGCCCAGGAGACCTACGGCAACATCCAAACCAACAAACTGACCTACCAGTCGCAGTTCGGCAAGCAGCAGGCCGCCATGATGGCCATGGGTTCGTGGTACGTGGCGACCCTGATCAGCCAGCAGGCGTCCGGCGAGGCCGACACCTTCGCGTGGGGGATCGCCCCCATTCCGCAGTACGACTCCTCGACCACCGGCACCGACAAGGTGCCCGTGACGTTCGGCGATCCGACCGGCATGGGCATCAACGCGGGCATTGACGAGGCCAAGGTTGACGCCGCCAAGGCGTTCCTGTCCTTCGTCGCCTCCGAAGCCGCCGGCGTGGCCTTGGCCGAGATCGGGATTGTGTCCTCGGTCTCCTCCGATGCCGTGACCACCGCTTACTTCGCCCAGGCTGGCATCCCGACCGACGACCTGTCCAAGTTCGCCATGTCGACGCATGACACCCGGCCGGAGAACCCGCAGTCCCCGACCATCGCCACCATCCAGACGGCGCTGGGCGAGGCCCACACCGCCATCATGTCCGGCTCCACTGGGATCGACGCGGCCATCACGCAGGCCACGGAGACCATCAAGGCCGAACTCGGCTGACAACCAACCGCTACGCTGCCGGGTCCCGGTCGCATCTGCGCCGGGACCCGGCAGCGTAGTTTCCCCCACTAAGCCGCCGTTGGCGGCCCCTCAGATCCGAAAGAAGCCATGTCGACCACAACCGAGCCGAGCAGTTCGGCGCCGACAAGCGTCAGAAACAAACGTGCTCGCCGATCAGCATTGCGTTGGCACAACACCCTGATGGGCTGGAGTTTCATAGCACCCAACTTCATCGGTTTCGCCATCTTGACCCTTGTCCCCATTGTGGTGCTGTTCTATGTGGCGCTGACAAAATGGGGAGCCCTGGGAGACCCGCAGTGGATAGGGTTTGACAACTTCGTCAAGCTCTTCACCCGCGACCCGCGATTCAACACGGCGCTTTGGAACACGTTCTACTACACGCTTTTGCACATGCCGCTGACGCTGGCGGCGTCCCTGGGCCTGGCCGTCTTGCTCAACGCCAAGATCCGCGGCGCAGCCTTCTTCCGCACAGCGGCCTTCTTCCCGTACATCACCTCGATTGTCGCGATCGCCATGGTGTGGAACCTCATGTTCAGCCCCGATTACGGCCCCATCAACCAACTCCTCCGCCTCTTCGGCGTGGACAACCCGCCCGGCTGGACGGTCTCCTCCACCTGGGCGATGCCCGCCGTCATCATTGTGGGCACATGGCGTGAGATGGGGTATTTCATGCTGCTGTTCTTGGCCGGCCTGCAGACCATCCCGGGCGAACTGTATGAGGCGGCCAAGTTGGACGGGGCCGGCGCCTGGTCGCGCTTCTTGCATGTGACCCTCCCGTGCCTTCGGCCCACGACTTTCTTTGTCACCGTCATGCTCACCATCCAATCGATGAAAGTGTTCGACTTGGTGTTCGTCATGACGGAGGGCGGCCCCGGCCGCTCCACCCTGGTCATTTCCCAATTGATTTGGCAGCAGGCCTTTGTCGAAGGGGACTTCGGCTACGCCTCCGCGATCGCCGTAGTCCTGTTCGTGATCTGCCTGATCCTCACGCTCTTCCAATTCTGGATCAACCGGAGGGCGGAACGATGAGCACCACGCCAAAGGCCAAGCGCAAGCTGAAGGCGAAAATCGGCAAAGTTGTCCTCTACGTCTGTTTGGCCGTGGCGGCGGCCTTCTTGCTGCTGCCATTCTTCTGGATGATCTCCTCCTCCCTCAAAGCGGACAACCAGGTGTTCACCGTGCCGATCCGGTGGATACCTGAGACCTTCAAGTGGAGCAACTACGTGGACATCTGGACCAAGTCCGGCATGTCCGACTGGTTGAAGAACACCATGATCCTGTCCGTTGTGGTCACGGCTTTGCAGGTCTTCACCGGCTCCTTCGCCGCATACGGATTCTCCCGGATCCGTTTCCCGGGACGCGACTTCCTCTTCCTCGGGTACATCGCGACCATCGCCATCCCGTGGCAGGCCTACATGATCCCGCAGTACAAGATGATGGCCAAAATCGGCCTGGTCGACACGTTGTGGTCAATCATCCTGCTGCAGGCCTTCGGCGCCTTTGGCGTGTTCCTGATGAAGCAGTTCTACGAGTCCATCCCGGAAGAGCTGTCCGAATCGGCGCGCCTTGACGGACTCAGCGAATACGGCATCTACCGGCGCATCATGCTGCCCTTGTCGGTGCCCGCGATCGCCTCGCTGTCGCTGCTCATGTTCGTCACAACCTGGAACGACTTCCTGGGCCCGCGCCTTTACCTGCGCACGCCCGCCCACTTCACCATCCAGGTCGGCTTGAAAGTGTTTCAGGCGGACCCGCAGGGCTCATCGATGTACGGCCTGATGTTCACGGGGTCGGTGCTGTCGGTGCTGCCCATCGCCCTCATCTTCATGGCCGGCCAACGCTACTTCGTTGAGGGCATAGCCACCTCGGGGCTGAAAGGCTGACTTGTGAAAAGAGCCTTCGGCGACGCATTCGTCAAGCTCACCTCGGTGGTCTACCTCATGTTGGGCGTCAGCGTGCTCACGACCGCCGCGACCGTGCCCGTCTGGATGGTGGCCCTTGGGACCGACTTGGCTTTGACCTGGCCGGCGCTGGTGATAACCGCCCCGCTGTTCGGGCCGGCCGCCTACGCGGCCTTCGCGTGCTTTGACGACCACCTTGAGGGCGGCCTGAAGGTGGTCTCCGTCTACGCCCGCGCCTGGCGGGCCGGACTGCGCCCGGGCGGGACGCTTGGAGTCGCCGCGACCTTGCTGGGCACAGTTCTTGTGACGGACGCCGTCGCCTTGGCCGGGTCGAAGAGCTTCGCGTTGGCGCTGCCCGCCCTGGCGACGACCGGCGCCGTCGGCCTGGTGACGTTCTTCACCTGCGTGGGCGCGGCCCGCGAATTCCCGGCCGTCAAGCTCCGCCACCTAGCCAAGGCCAGTCTCTTTTGCTCGGTCCGGGGGATGGGGTGGAGCCTGGTCACACTGTGCGCCTGGGCGCTGTGGGGCTGGTTCCTGACGCGGAACGCCGTCTTGGCCTTGGCTGTGGCGCTGGGACCAATCCTTTATCTCGTTTGGGCCAATTCCGGCCACAGCCTGGGGCCTTTGCGCGGCTCGTTGAACGCCCGGCCGCCCGCCGCCAGCGGACACCCAAGGTCCACCCTGATCCGCGTTGCGAGCGCGACCCGACCCGCCGAGGAGCTATGAGATGACCACACCCGCCACGACCGACACCTGTCAGGCCGACCTGGCCCGTCCCCCCGTCCCGGACCCGCTGGCGGCCGCGACGAGCCAAGCGGTCGCGACTGTGCGCCGGGGGATCGAGGAATTCGGCCCCAGGTTCCCGGGAGACTGCAGTGTGGACGGCCGCTACCGCAACCGTGAGGACGGAGCCGAACCCGGCGCCAACACCGGATGGACCACCGGATTCCGCACCGGCCTGATCTGGCTCGCCAACGAACTCTCCCCCGATCCGGCTTTCGCGGAGGCGGGTGCCCAGGACGTGGAAAGCTTCACGCGGCGCCTGGACAGCCGGTCAGGCCTGGACACACACGATTTGGGTTTCCTCTACATGCCCTCATGCGTGGCCGCCTGGCGGGTCGCCCGGTCGCCGCAGGGATTCGCGGCCGCCCTCGGCGCGGCGCAGGCGCTGATGGAACGTTTTGTCGAACCGGCCGGCATCTTCCAAGCCTGGGGAGCTTTGGACGACGCGAACCAGCACGGGCGGGCCATCATCGACTCCGCCATGAACATGCCCCTCCTTTATTGGGCCAGTCGCGAGACCCGTGACGGGCAGTACTCCGACGCGGCGGTCAGGCACATCCGCCAACTGCGGGACCACCTGGTCCGCGCCGACAACTCCACCTTCCACACCTTCGCGTGGCACACCGGGACCGGGGCCCCCTTGTCCGGGGCGACCGCGCAAGGGTATTCGGATTCGTCCTGTTGGGCCCGCGGCCAGGCCTGGGCCGTGTACGGCTTCGCGCTCAGTTTCCGCTGGACCGGCGACCCGACCTTCCTGGACGCGGCGCAGCGGTGCGCCGACCACTACCTGGAACACCTTCCCGCCGATCGGATTCCCTACTGGGACTTGGTGTTCCAAGACGACAGCTGCGGACAACCCCGCGACTCCTCGGCCGCCGCCATCGCGAGCTGCGGCCTGCTCGAACTGGCCGACCTGGCCAGCACAGCCGAGGATCGGCAGCGCTACCGCGAGGCCGCCCTGGCCGCAGTCGCCGCGCTGGTTGACGGCTATGTGCCGGACGCCGCGACCCGCCCAAACGCGCAGCTGCTCCACGGCGTCTACGACATTCCCTCCCGGACCGGCATTGACGAGGCCAACCTCTGGGGCGACTACTTCTACGTGGAGGCGCTCACGCGCCTGGCCCGTCCCACCTGGACACCCTATTGGCTCACTGGATTGGAGATTCAAGCATGATTTTGGACCAGTTCTCGTTGGAGGGCCGCGTGGCCCTGGTGACCGGCGCCAACCAAGGCCTGGGGCAAGGCATAGCGCTCGGCCTGGCCGAGGCCGGGGCGGACATCGCCGTCTCCTCTCCAGGCGAGGCGGATTCGACCATCAGCCAAATCGAAGCCCTGGGCCGCCGCACCCTCCACCTGCCGCTGGACCTGACAACAGCCTCCCCCCAGGACCTGGCGGCCCTGGTCGACTCGGTGGCACCCGCCCTGGGCCGGCTTGACATTTTGGTCAACAACGCCGGAATAATCCACCGCGAGCCCGCCACGGACCACGCCGCCGAGGCCTGGCGGCGGGTCATGGCGATCAACCTCGACGCGGCCTTCTTCTTGGCGCAGGCCGCCGGGCGGGCCATGGTCGCACAGGGCAGCGGGAAGATCATCTTCATAGCCTCCATGCTCAGCTTCCAAGGCGGCATCCTGGTGCCCTCCTACACGGCGACCAAGCACGCCGTGGCCGGCCTGACCAAGGCCTTCGCCAACGAATGGGCCGCCAGCGGAGTCAACGTCAACGCGATCGCCCCCGGCTACATGGCGACCGACAACACGACCGCTCTGCGCGCCGACCCAGTTCGCAGCGAATCCATCCTGAGCCGTATCCCGGCCGGCCGGTGGGGCACGCCGGCGGACCTGGCCGCGATAGCCGTGTTCCTCTCCGCGCCGGCCAGCGACTACCTCAACGGGGCCGTGGTGCCAGTGGACGGCGGCTGGCTTGTCCGTTAACGCCGGGGCCGCAGCCGCCCCGACCGCCGCCGCAGGCAGGCCACGGCTGCCCCGGCGCCCCGAACAGACCGGCGGACCCCGGTGCCGCCCACCCAAGAAAGGAACCAACTGATGGAACAACGGTATGCGACCAATCCGGACCAGATCCGCCATTTCGACACGGCGGAGCTCCGTCGGCAGTATCTGATCTCCGACCTGTTCGCCCCCGACCAGGTCAAGCTTGTCTACACGCACCACGACCGCATAGTGCTGGGCGGGATCACCCCGGTCAACGCGCCGCTTAGCTTGACCGCGCCGGACGAACTGCGGGCGCCCAGCTTCTTCGCGAACCGCGAGGCCGGGTTCGTCAACGTGGGCGGAGACGGAATTGTCACCGTTGGCGGCGAAGTCCACGAACTGCCGCACGGCGGCTGCCTGTACATTGGCAAAGACGCCCCCGACCCGTCGTTCGCCAGCGCGCAGCCCGCCGACCCGGCCCGCTTCTACGTGTTCTCCGCGCCGGCGCACACGTCTTACCCGACTGCGGCGGTGGCGCCGGGGCAGGGCACAGTCCGCGAGCTCGGCGACCCGCTCACCTCCAACGAGCGCCTCCTCAACCAGTACATCCATCTGGACGGCGTGCCCTCATGCCAGGTGGTGATGGGCGTGACAACGCTCAGGCCCGGCTCCATGTGGAACACCATGCCCGCCCACACCCACGACCGGCGCACCGAGTGCTACCTCTATTTCGACCTGCCGGAGGAAGCTCGCGTGGTCCATCTGCTGGGCGAGCCGAAGCAGACCCGCCACCTGATAGTCGCCAACCGGGAAGCGGTCATCTCGCCAAGCTGGTCCATCCACTCGGGTGTCGGCACGGCATCGTATTCCTTCGTCTGGGCCATGGCGGGCGAAAACAAAACCTTTGACGACATGGACCCGGCCCCGGCGGCCGGACTCGAGTAGTGTCCAAGACCGCGCGCCTGTCCGCGCGGGGGGCTGCCCAAGGCGACGGCCCCGGCGCCCCCTCCCCCGCGCGCCGCGCAAACGAGCCCGCCCGCGCGGCCCAAGGCCCCTGGCAAACCCGGCGGGCCTTGGCCTTCCAATACGCGGACAACGCCGCCTGCCTGAGGCGACCGGCGGCACCGGCGCCACACGCGGCACAGTCTGCACGCGCGGCGGGGAAAGGCGGGGCTCCGGCCGACGCCCGCCCCCGTCCCGCCCAACTCAAACGAAATGGAGGGTGAGCATGCGGCAATTCGGATCGCAGCTAGTCCCCGTGGTGGTGATCGACAACGCCCAGGACGCCAACCCGCTCGCTGACGCGCTGGTGGCCGGGGGCCTGCCGGTCGCGGAGATCACCTTGCGCACGCCTGCCAGTTTGGAGGCCATCCGGGCGCTGGCCCACCGCGAGGACATCCTGGTCGGGGCCGGCACCGTGCTGGGCGCCGCCCAATTGGAGGGGGCGCTGGCGGCGGGCGCACGCTTCGCCGTGTCGCCGGGGTTCACGCCAGCGTTGCTGCAGCGGGCCGCCGAGCTTCACGCGTGGCTCATCCCCGGCGCCACCACGGCGGCCGAGGTCCAGCAACTCCTGGAATGGGGCCTGGACCTGATCAAGTTCTTCCCGGCCGCCACCGCCGGCGGACCCGGCGCCATCAAAGCCTTGGCGGCGCCGTTCCGGCAGGCTCGCTTCATCCCGACCGGCGGCGTCAACGCCGACAACCTGGCCGAATACCTCTCGCTGCCGTCCGTCAGCCAGGTCGGCGGCTCCTGGATGGTGCCCCGGAGCGCCATCGCGGCCGGGGACTTCGACGGGATCCAGACCCTGGTCCGCCAGGCGGTCGCGTTGGCAGATCAGATCGTCGGGGCGGCGGGGGGCACCCAATGACCGCGTCCGCCGAACCGAATGACCGCCGGTACGACATTGTGGCCCTGGGCGAGGTCATGTTGCGCCTCGACCCCGGCGAGGGGCGGGTTCACACCGCCACCAGCTTCACGGTCGCCGAAGGCGGCGGAGAATACAACGTGGCGCGAGGTCTGGCCAGCGTCTTCGGGTTGCGGGCGGCTGTGGTCACAGCCCTGGTGGACAACCCCGTGGGACGCTTGATCGAGGCCCGGATACGGGCGGGGGGCGTGGACGCCGACTTCGTCAAGTGGGTCGCCTTCGACGGGATTGGACGCGAGTCGCGCAACGGGCTCAACTTCACCGAACGCGGCTTCGGGGTTCGCGGCGCGGTGGGGGTGTCCGACCGGGGCCACACCGCGATTTCCCAAATGACGCCCGATGCCGTCGACTGGGACACGCTGTTCGGCCGCCTTGGGACGCGCTGGTTCCACACCGGCGGCATCTATTGCGGCCTGTCCGAACAGTCCTCCCGGACCGCCCTCGCGGCCGTCAAGGCCGCCAAGGAGCACGGCGCGACCGTCTCATACGACCTGAATTACCGTCCCAGCCTGTGGCGTGGGAACGGCGGCCAGGCCCGCGCCCGCGCGGTCAACCGGGAAATCGCGCCCTACGTGGACGTGATGCTGGGCAACGAGGAGGACTTCACGGCGGCGCTCGGCTTCGAGGTGGCCGGGGTGGACGCCAACCTCACGCAATTGCCCACCGAGTCTTATGCGGCCATGATCAGCGAAGTCGCCCAGGCGTACCCGAACCTGCGGGTGATCGCGACCACTTTGCGGACCGTCCGGTCCGCCTCCGTCAACGATTGGGGAGCGCTGGCCTGGTCCCCGGAAGAGGGCCTGTGCCAGGCCGCGACCCGCGAGGGCCTGTTCATCCTGGACCGGGTGGGCGGCGGCGACTCCTTCGCCTCCGGGTTGATTTACGGCCTGCTGACGGACGCCGGCCTGGCCGCGGCGGTGAACTACGGCGCCGCTCATGGGGCTCTGGCCATGACGACCCCCGGCGACACGTCCATGGCCACCAAGAGCGAGGTCCTCAAGCTGGCGGGAGGCGGCAGCGCCCGCATCGACCGGTGAGCTCCGTCCGCCTGCCCACTTGGTCGCGCTCGTCGTCCGCCAACTCCAACAAGGCCTTCGGCCTGCCCGTCCTCGCCACACCCCATCGCGCCGGGCTTACAGCGCGAACTCAAGGCGGGAACAGTAGGGGCGTCTGACGGTCGTGGCCGGATCGACTGGCGTCCAGGAAACCCTCAGCTAATTGCAAGGATTCCCCCAGACTAGCCTGCCAGACTCCTTCTCGGTCAACTGATCGGAAGGACTCATCCAGATGCTCGCAAGAATCAGGCGACGGGCCGCGACCAGGACTCGCCCGGGCCCAGACGGAACCGGCCCGGACGCTGCCGCCGAGCCTCCAGCACAAGGCGACGGCCGGCCGCCGGACCGCCGGCGGCGGAGAAGGCGCTGGCCTTGGTTGGTGGCCGGGGTCGGCGCCTTGGCGGCGGGTGTCGCAACCTACTGGGTGGTCTGGGGCAGCCCCGAGGCGGAGGCCGACCAAGTCATCACCCAGACGGCCACAGCCAGCCTGCAAACCCTTGACAAGTCCGTCTCCGCCACCGGGACCATCACCCAGGCGGTCAACGAGACGGTCTCCTTCGAGGCCAGCGGAACGGTTCTGAGCGTCGAGGTGGCCGAAGGCGACATGGTCGAAGAGGGGCAGACGCTCGCCACGATCGACACCTTGCGGCTGGAGGCCGCCCGCCTCGAAGCCGAAGCCGCCTTGGCCCAGGCCGAGGCTTCGCTGTCCCAGGCGGAGGCGGCCGACGACGGCTCCACGGCATCGGACGCCAAGATCGCAGCCGCCGAAGCGCAGGTCGACGTCGCCGAATCGAACCTCGCGACGGCCGAATCCAACATGGCCGACGCGGTCCTGGTCGCGCCGGCCGCCGGGCAGGTCACCTCTGTGGCCGTGGCAGTCGGCGACTTCGTCGGGTCGGCGACCGGATCGGGAACATCAAGCGGCGCCGGCGGGGCCATGGCGGGCGCCGGTCAGACGGCCTCTGGCTCGACCGGCGCGGCCTTCACCATTGTGGGGACCGAGTCTTGGTCGATCGACCTGACCGTCTCGGACTCCGACCTGGCGCTGTTGGAGATCGGCGGCCAGGCCGAGATCACGGTGAACGGGATTTCCGAGAACATCTTCGGTGTCATCGCCTCGCTCGGGCGGGTCGCTTCGACATCCGGCGGCAGCGCCGCCTTCCCGGTGGTCGTCCAAATCACCGGCAACCCGGAGGGCCTGTTGGACGGGTTGAGCGCGACCGTGGCGCTGATCTACGAACGGCGCACCGATGTGCTGACGGTGCCGCTCAGCGCCATCCAGACCGAGGATGGCGTCTCCTACGTGGACAAACTGGTCGACTCGGTCGCCACCCGGACCGAGGTCACCCTGGGCGAAACCTCCGGCTCGTTGGTGGAGATCACGCAAGGTCTGGACGAGGGCGACCAGGTGCAGATCATGGTGACGGTTTCGAGCGGGGGGTCGGAATCCGGCGACGGCGACGGCCAAGAGTTCCAGATCGGGCCTGGCGGGACCGGCGGCGAGTGGTCTTTCGACCAAATGCCCGGCGGGGGGCAGTTCCAGATGCCGGACGGCGGACAGATGCGGCAGCCAGGCGGCATGGGCGGCGGAGGCGGCATGGGCGGCGGGGGGTTCCCCAATGGCTGACACGGTGGTCATTCGCCTGGAGGGCGTTCGCAAGGTCTACACCAGCGGGGACATCGAGTTCGAGGCCCTCAGGGGGGTCACCCTGAGCATAGACGAGGGCGAATATGTGGCCGTGGTCGGCCCGTCCGGATCAGGCAAATCGACCCTGATGAACATTCTCGGCTGCCTCGACGTGGCCACCGAGGGCCGTTACCAGATCGCAGGCGAGGACGTGGGCCAGATGGACGAGGCCGACCTGGCGGAGGTCCGCGGCCGCCGCATCGGCTTCGTCTTCCAGCAGTTCAATCTGCTGCCCGCGATGTCGGCCTGGCGCAATGTCGAACTGCCCCTGTCCTACGCCGGGGTGGGCCCGGCCGAGCGCAAACGCCGGGCCGTGGCGGCGCTGGAGAGAGTCGGCCTGGGCGACAAGATCGACAACCGGCCGGGCCAGCTCTCAGGCGGCCAGCAACAGCGGGTCGCCATCGCCCGCGCGCTGGTCAGCCAGCCGACGCTGCTGCTGGCGGACGAGCCGACTGGCAATCTCGACTCGGCTTCGGCGCGGGAAATCCTCGACGTCTTCGACCAGGTGCATCGAGACGGGCGGACAGTTGTGCTAATCACCCATGATTGGGACGTGGCCCGGCGCACCGACCGGTCAATCGAGGTGCGCGACGGCATGATCATGGAACGCGGCGAACCTTCGCCGGCAGGGGTTGATGGGCCATGAGTTGGGGCGAGACGATTCGGACCGGTCTGGCCGCCATCCGCTCGCACGCCATGCGTTCGATGCTGACGATTCTGGGCATCCTGATCGGCATAGCGGCCGTGATCTTGACCGTGGGGCTGGGTTTGGGCACCCAGAAGGACGTTTCCGAGTCGATTTCCTCGCTCGGCTCGAACCTGCTGATCATACGGCCCGGGTCGTCGACCAGTTTGGAGGGCGTCCGCGGCGGTTTCGGGTCCTCCAGCAGCCTGACGATGGACGATGCCGCCGCCCTGCAGTCCGCCACGGCCGCGCCGGACATCGCCGGGGTTGCGCCGGAAGCCTCGACCTCTGTGTCGCTGGAAAACGGCGACACCAACTGGACGACCACCGTCACCGGCACCACCGCGTCCTGGCCGTCCGTCCGCTCACGCTCGCTCCTCCAGGGCGAGTTCTTCTCCGAGGCCGACGCCGCCGCCGGGGCCAGCGTCATAGTGTTGGGCGCCGAGACCGCCCAGGAACTGTTCGGCACCACTTGGGCGACCGGCCGCTCGGTGACCATCGATTCGTCCACCTACGAGGTGGTCGGCGTGCTGGCGGAACAGGGCTCGTCCGACGAGACCAACCTTGACGACCTGGCGGTGGTCCCGATGAAGACCTATTCCGCGCAGATCTCGACCTCGACCACAACGACGGCGGTCCAGACGCTCTACGTCCAGGCCGCCACCGCGGACACTCTCTCGGCCGCCTACCAGGAGGCTGAGACACTGCTGTTGAACCTGCACGGGATCACCGATTCGGCATCGGCGGACTTCTCCATCTCATCGCAAGACGCGCTGGTCTCCACGGCCACCGCCGTTTACCGCACTTTGACCGTCTTGTTGGTGGGCATCGCGGCGATCGCCTTGCTGGTCGGCGGGATTGGGGTGATGAACATCATGCTGGTCTCGGTGACCGAGCGGACCCGCGAGATCGGGTTGCGCAAAGCCTTGGGCGCCAAGCCTTCGGCGATCCGCCGCCAGTTCCTGGTCGAAGCCACGGTCCTCGGGCTGGTGGGCGGCGTCTTGGGGGCGGGGTTGGGCATCACCGGCGCGCTGACCCTGCCGAGCGCGTTGGGTTCGTCAATCGTCATCTCCTGGCCGGCGGTGTTCGGGGCGGTGGCGGTGGCGGTCGGAATCGGCCTGGTCTTCGGCGTTTACCCGGCCACCCGCGCCGCCAAGCTGGCGCCGGTCGACGCTTTGCGGGCCGAATGAGGACCACGCCGGCGGTCAACTTTCCCAGACAGATCAAGATATGGAGTCACCGATGAAACTGCCACTGACAATTCGAGTCGGCCGGATGGCCGCCTTGGCCGCGGCCGCCCTGGCACTGACCGGCTGCGGCGGTGAGGCCCAACCGTCCGGCGGCGCCGAGGCCTCGACCGGCGGACCCGCCGAGACGGGCAGACCGGCCCAGGAGGGTGGCGGCGCGACCGAGGCCAACCCCGGCGTGTCCGGAACGATCGCCGCCGTCACAGACGACTTGCTCCAGGTCCAGGACTCGGAAAAGCAGACCGCAGTGTCCTATTCGGCCGACACGGTCATCACCGAGCAGGTGGCCGGTTCGGCGGCGGACGTGGTGGTCGGCTCCTGCGTGACCGCGATGGGCCAGGCGACTGATCCCCAGGCGGGCGACGATCCCGCCGACCAGGGCGACGATCAAGGGACCTTCGCGGCCGCCACCGTCGCCGTGTCCCCGGCCCAGGCCGACGGAACCTGCGCCTCGGTCGGCGCCGGCCGCGCCCAGGGCGGCCCGGGCGGGTGGTCGGAGGGAGAAATGCCCGAGGGGATGCCTGAGGGGGAAATGCCGACTGACCGGCCATCCGGCATGGGTCCGGCTGATCCCAGCTGGTCTGGCGACCAGGGCGAAGGCGGAGGCCGAGCGCCGGGTGCCGCGATGACGGCGAACATCGCTGTGGGCCTGGTGACGGCCGTCGATGGCGATGCGGTGACGGTCGAGCAGTCCGGCCAGTTGGCTTTCGGGGGCGGTCAGGCAGAGGCTCAATCGCCTCCGGCCGAAGACCAGTCCGAGCCGGTCAGCCGCTCTTTCACGATCACCGACGCGGAGATCACCGTCACCCGTACCGCAGACGCCAGTTCGTTGGAGGTCGGCAAGTGCGTTATGGCGCGGGGGGAGGTCGACGACTCGGGCCGGGTGGACGCCGAATCACTGCTGGTCTCCACGCCGGGCGAACAAGGCTGCGCCTCCGCCGCCGGCGGCCGTGGGGCCTTCCAATTTGGCGGGTCGGAGGGCGCGGGCGCCCCGGACGGAGCCGGGTCCAGGTCAGGCGGCCCGGCCCGGGATCGGTCCGGTGGAACGACCGGCGCTGACGGCGCCGCCACAGGTGGAGGAGGCACGACATGACCGAGAGGCCGTCCACCCTGGTCGCTGGCCGGGCCGCCGACCCGGCCAGCCGCAATGCGCGGCGGCGCCGCCGCCGCTTCATAATCGCCGCCGCGGCCTGCGTCGTGGCGCTCGGGGCCGGCGGCGGGACGGCCTTCGCCCTGAACCGGGCCGGAGGCCCCGCCTACCGCACAGCCGTCGCCGAGCCCGGCTCGGTGGTCCAACAGGCCAGCGGTGTCGGAACGGTCGAGATCGATTCTCAAGACCAGGCGGCGTTTCCCGTCGCCGGGACGATCGAGGCCGTGGCCGTCAAGGTGGGCGACACGGTCAGCGCCGGCCAAACCCTGGCCTCATTGGACATGACAGACCTCAACGAGTCTGTCCAGCAGGCCGAAGAGGCGTTGGCAGACGCAGAGGACCAACTGGCGACAGATCTGGAGGACCAGGCTTCCGGCACCGGATCGTCTTCGACCCAGACGACTGGTCTAGAGGCGGTGGCCAGCGAGGGCGCCGCCGCTGGCGCCGTCACCGCCGACTTGCGGGCCGGCGACGGCCTGGTGGTGTCCAACGCGGTCTACACGGCTTTGGGCCAAGACGGCGGCACTGTCAGCGGCGGTGCCCGGCCGGCCGGGGCCGGCGAGCCGACTGGTCCAACTGACAACGCCCCGGCAGAGGTGGACGCGGCGGTGGCGGCGGTCAAGGCCGCCCAAGACGACTTGCTGGCCGCCTACGAGGTGGTCCAGGGCCTGCTCGAAGCCGCTTCGGTGGGCCTGGAGGCGTCCGATTCGGCTTGTGCCGCCTTCCTGGCGGCCGTTTTCCCTGTCGCCGGCGACTCTTCGGACGACCAGGCGGCCGATGACGGCGCGGCCGCGCTGGCGGCCATCCAGCAGTCGCTGGTGGACTGCCAGACTGCCATCGCCGCCGCCCAGAACGCGCAAACCGACCTCGGCGCCGCCCAGGCGGCGCTGATCGAGAAGGCGGCCGCCTTGAACGCGGCCGTCGACAAACTGGCGGCGGCAGTGGATGAGAGCCTCGGATCGGACGGGGGTTCGCCGGAACCGACGCCGACGGATCCCGAGACGACAGAACCCGACCCGGCCCAGCCCGGCCCCGGCGAGACTGGCGGAGACGGAACCGGCGGAGGCGAGACCGGCGGAGGGGAGACTGGCGGAGGCGGAACCGGCGGAGACGTGACCGGCGGCCCTGCGCAAGGCCAAAGCCCAAGCGGCGGCCAGGGTTCGGCGCCCGGCGGGACGGCATCGGGCGGCCAGGGTTCCGCGCCCGGCGGGACGGCATCGGGCGGCCAAGTCGTCACCGCCGAGCAGATCTTGAGCGACCAAGCCCAGATCAAGTTGCTGGAGGCGAAACTGGTCATAGCGCGGTCCGAGCGGCAAGCCGGGACTCTGACGGCGGCCATCGGCGGCACGGTGCTGGCGGTGAACGCGGTCGCGGGCGACTCGGTCAGCGCCGGCCAGGTCGTGGCGGTGGTCGACGCCGGCCAAGGCTTCACCGTCAATTTGACCCTGGGGCTGAGCACAGTCAAAGAGTTGGCCATCGGCAACCCGGCGGTCTTCACCGCCGGTTCGACCGACCAGGAGTTGACCGGGCAGATCACCTCGATCGGAATCACCAACCTGTCCAATACCTCTGTCCCGGCCTTCGCGGTGGCCCTGTCGGTCGACCAGGCCGACGCCAGGCTCTTCGGGGGCGCCAGCGTGACGGTCTTGATCACGGTCGCCAGCAGCGACAATGTGGTGACGGTGCCGACTTCGGCGGTGCACATCTCCGCCAGCCAGGCGTCGGTGCAAGTGCTGCGGGGCTCGGAACTGACAGAGGCGCCCGTGACGGTGGGCGCGCTGGGGGCGGAGTTGACGGAAATCGTGGACGGGGTGGCGCTGGGCGACGTGGTAGTGCTGGCGGACCTGTCCAAGGACGTGATCGAGGAGACATCTTCGACTTCCGGCGGATCATCGTTGGTCGGAAACGGGATGACGACCGGCGGCGGCCTGACGGTCACCGTGGTCCCGCCCGGCGGGGCCGGCGGCGGCCCAATGATGCGCGGACGCGGCGGCTGACGCCGCTATCCCCCGGTTCGGGACGCTAGCGGGACCGTGAGCCTGTCGACCGCCTGGTCACCCGGCGCCTGATCCCCGACCGGTTTCTCCGGCCGGTTCGCCGCCACGCCGCGGGCGCTGGCGGGATGTTCTGTCTTGGCGGTGGCGCGCCGACAAGGCCCGTCAGCCAAGGCCCAAGAAGCGGTCGGGCTGCCATTGCCTCTTCCCGCACCGGACGCAGTCGTCAGCGCAATGTTCGATTGACTCTTGGCCCGACGTGGAGTGGCCGCCCATCCAGACGTCGTCGATGGCGACGGTCTCAATCCAGGTGCTCGTCTCCCAAAGGTGGTCCTCGCCCTCGCGCCCGCACCGGGAGCACACGACTTGGCAAGCCTTTCCCGACGCGGCCGGTTCCCAGGCGTGCGCGGCCTGCGGGTCGACCGTGCCGCAGCGAACACACTTGCAGGTGCCTTCATACTGGTGCGAGCCTTCCCAATACTCGCGGCAGCGCCCACATCGAAGGCACTGGCAGTTGTCCCAGCTATGCCCGAAGAGGCAACTCAGCTTCATCGCTTCCCCCTGCAAGGTGCTCGCACCGGTTAGGAGCGGCCAAGATAGCACGCCGCGGCTTTCACCGGAAAACACCCTACGGCCCAGCGGCCTCAGCCGGGGACGGGCGCCTGGGCCGGGGCTTGACCCGTCCGGCGGGGTCCCCGCAAGCGGGCCGCGGGCCGCAGGCCGCCCTCGGAGCGGGCCCGCCCGCGGCCCAGAGCGCTACCGCCAGAGCTCGCGGATGGCCGGGGCGAGCGCCCGGAAGGCTTTCCCGCGATGCGAGATCGCGTTCTTCTGCGCGGGCGTCAATTCCGCGGAGGTGGCGGCGTGGCCGTCCGGGATCAGGATCGGGTCGTAGCCGAAGCCGCCGGTGCCGCGCGGCTCCCGGGCGAGCCGGCCCGGCATGCGCCCGGTCTCCACCCGCTCGCGCCCGTCCGGCAGGACCAGCGCCGCCGCGCATTCGAACCAGGCACCCCGGTCTTCCTCGCGGACGTCGCGCAATTGGTCCAGCAGCAGGGTCAGGTTGGCGGCGTCGTCGCCGTGGCCGCCCGCCCAACGGGCGGAGAACACCCCCGGCGCGCCGCCCATGGCCGCGACGCACAGCCCCGAATCGTCCGCCACCGCCGGCAGCCCGGTAGCGGCCGCGCACGCGCGGGCTTTCAGCAGCGCGTTCGCCGCGAAAGTCACCCCGTCCTCGGTTGGGGACGGCGCGTTCAACTCGCCGGCGCCGACAACTTGGAGGGGGCCCAGCGCGTCTGCGGCCGCCAAGATGGCCCTCAACTCCGCCACTTTGTGCGGGTTGTGGGTGGCCAGCACCAAACGCGGGCCGCCCGCGGCGCCCCCCGGCCCTGCGGCCACCATCATCGGCGCCGCTCCCCCGCCCCCAACGTCGCGGCCTGGCCCGCAACCCTCCCGAGGCCCGCCGCCGGGGCGGGCAAGCCCAGGCGCCCCGATCCCGGCGGCGCGGTCATCCGGCCAGCACCTGCGCCTGCAGGCGGGCCAGCTGCGCGCAGCCGGTCAGGGCCAAGTCCAACAGCCGGTCCAGTTCGACCCGCGAGAACGGCGCCCGCTCCGCCGTCCCCTGGACCTCGACGAACTTCCCCGAGCCGTCCGCGACCACATTCATGTCGGTTTCGGCACGGACGTCCTCGGAGTACGGCAAGTCCAGCATTGGCGTTCCGCCCACAATCCCAACGGAAACGGCCGCGACCGACCCGGTCAACGCCGCCGCCGACTTCCCGACGTAACCTTTGGCGCGGGCCCACTCGACGGCATCGGCCAATGCGACGTAGGCCCCCGTGATCGAGGCGGTGCGCGTCCCGCCGTCCGCCTGCAGCACGTCGCAGTCCAGTTGGATGGTGTTCTCGCCGAGCGCGCGCAGGTCCACCACGGCGCGCAGGGCGCGGCCGATCAGCCGGGAGATCTCGTGGGTGCGCCCACCGATCTTCCCGCGCACCGATTCGCGGTCCGTCCGTTCGGCGGTGGCGCGCGGCAGCATCGAGTATTCGGCCGTCACCCAGCCCTCCCCGGTGCCGCGCCGCCACCGGGGCACGCCGGGGCTGAACGATGCCGCGCACAACACCCGCGTGTTCCCGCACGTTATCAGCGCGGAACCCTCGGCGGTCTCCAGCCAGCCGCGCTCAATCGCCACGTTTCGAAGTTGGTCTACTGTGCGGCCATCGGCCCGAGTGAATCCAGTCACAGGCCAAGACCCTACCCGCCCCGGCCGGCTTCCGTGACCTGGGGCCTTGGGCGCGCCCGCCGCCGCGGGGCGCCGGAGCGCTTGCGGTCAGCGCCGAAGGCCGATGGACGCCGAAACCGCGTCAGTCGGCCAACCTATCGAGCGGGGCCGGGAAGTCTTCGGTCGGAGAGTCGGTGCCGGCTTCGCCCTCGTCACGGACGAGTTGGCGCAGTTCCCGGCGGACGGCTCCGCGTTGGCACGGATCGGCCAGCCGGAGGCGTCTTGAAAGGCCGCGTGCGGGTCCCGCGCTTGACAGCCACTCATCCGCGGTCGCCAAAGCCGTGGCCGGCGCCCATCCGCGAGCTGTGAGATCGCCCACAACCTCCTCGATAAGATCGGCCTCGTCGTACGGTCCGGCGAAGACATTCGCCAGCGTGCGTGTCGGCACGACCAATCGCGCAGTGAAATGAATCCAGCGCTGCATCAGCAGGGTGACGCCGTACAAGCTCATGATCGCCATCCGCTCGGCCTTGAGAGCCGCGTCAGCCCCGACTGTGCCGATCCCTCGAAAATCAACCGCCGGGTAAGCGCCGGTTGACATGCCGGGCAGATAACACAGGTCAAAGGGGGCGTCTGCCCAATCTGATCGGTACTTTTGCCGTGTCGCTTCCACTTGGGCGCACAGCAAGTTCGGATTGAGCGTATTCCCACGCCGCATTGAACACGGATGTTGAATCAAGACGTGGAGGGCACCGTCGCCGAGCCTCAGAACGTCTCCCGTGAAAAGCGGACGGTACCTCAATTCGGCGGCAGAAACCGGATCCTGGGCGGCGTAGAGGCTGTCGCTCTTGTCCGGCGTTTCAAGATGGGTCAGGGTCGTCACCGCCCCGTGTAAGGCGAACAGAAACCTGTCCGTCTGAGGCCAGATAGGTCTCGAACTCCCGACTGGGCGAATGGCCCCTCCATTCCGGGGCGAGTTCGTCCAGAACCGCCTCGGGACCTCCGACGCCGGACCACATGAGGGCCAAAACCACGTCGGCCTTCTCCTCCGCCAGCAGATCGATCCCGGTGATGGTGGTGCCTGCCGCGACTGGCATCTCCAGCCATGTGGCCGGATCCGCGATCATGTAGCTCTCCGCAAGGCGCGTCAAAGCGCGAAGCTTGGCCAGAGCCGCCCGGTTGCGCGGCGACACAGCCTCGCCGCGACGCCACTTCTGCACAGCGGGGACGCTGACGCCCAGGATGCGGGCGATGTCGCGCCACGCCAGGCCTTCGGAAGACAGTTCCGCGAGGATGTCAGCCGGAGCCCACCGTGCGAATTGGGCCTGAAGCTCGGCAAGCCGGCTTTGAGCCACCCTATTCTTCAGATCGCTTGTGCCCCGCTTGAGGTCGGCGGCTTCGGAATGCAGCGACTCGGCCTGCTCAAGGAGTCCCTGCGCGAAGCTTGGCTTGGTCTCGGTGACTTCGATGCCGCCAAAAGCACGCAAACTGGGTGACTCAGCTCCAGCGGCGATGCTAGCCACGGTTCAGAACCCTTGCTCTGAGCCGGTCCGTGATGGACCGCTCGAATGCGGCTTTGGCCGGGACGTGGAGACGGTCAGCCATTTTCATCAGTACCTCAGTCCTGGGCTCCGCAAGGGGGTCGCCTGGCTTCGGAAGCCAGAACGCGTCAGTGTCCAACAGGAAATAGGGCCCTGACTGGACCTCCGCCCTCGTCAGGTAGGCGGTTGAGGCAAACGCCGAAGGACCGTTGACGGCACCGTACCTGAGCGCAAGCGAATCCGAACCGCGATTCACCGAGTACAGGATGAGGGACTGCTGTTGCACCAGGGTGAATTCGTCCGGCAGTTCGGGCGCCAACAGGTCCGGGGCAATCCAGTCGGCCCAGTCTGGCTCCAGCCCGTCAGTCGGCACTCGGATCTCGTCCACGTAGCGCAGGCCGACCCGCTCAATCCCGTCGATTTCGAGCGTTCCATCGGGGCGGGCCAAGAGGCTGAGGGCCGTGCGGATGGCGGAGGAGAAATGCTTCCACCCGCAGTAGGCCGACGCCTCCACGCTGAGCGAATTGGGTCCATAGGTGATCGCGAGATCACGGCTTCTGTTGTAGAAGTGATGCAACGGGGCGGGCTGAGAGAAGGCCAAAGAGTCTTCTGCGACCGCAGGATCGAGATTTCGCCGAATCTGTTGCGGCACGTCGGCACGGTGCAGCGGGGCGAGGTCGGCGAGTAAACGCCTGGTCGCGGCGACGAACTGATCATCGACCCGAGGCGTCGGCAAGTGCTTGATCTGAAAGAGGGCCAATACCACCGATGGGTTCGCGTACGTTGCCTGGTCCACTCGCCAAGTATACCGGAACAGCAACCGGAACGGCAACTGGCGGAAAGGCTTGCCGGTCAGGCGATCAGTGCGCTTATCCGCACATGAGACGCTGTGTTGATATTCGCACCACAGATTGGACGGCATGGAAGAGCGGCCTCAATGGGCGGTCCTCCGCTCGCCAGCGGATTTGGGCCTGTTCCTGGCCCGACTCCGCGCCGGGCGCGGTTGGACGCAGGCAGATGCCGCCGCGCATTTCGGCGTGCCGAGGCGATACCTGCACGAATTGGAGCACGCCAAGGAGATCCTCGCGTACACCCGCCTGTTCGAACTGGCGGGCTTGCTGGGAGCGCGAATCACAATCGAGGCCGCCAGCCAGGCCGACCTGGAGGCGGATCCATGGCACGCGTGAAAGCGATGCTCCTCCACTTCCCGGAGTCGATCCGGACGGTGGCTCCGCAGGCGAATGGCAAGGGCGACTCCGCCGCGATCACCGCCTGGGATCTGGTGACGGAAGCCGGGCCTAGGGGAATGCCGCAGGCCCGGCTTGACCGCCTCGCGGCGGACCTCCTGGACGAATTGGTCACCGCGCTTGAGTCAGAGCACGCGTCTCCCCTTCCACCACGGCGTCCCGCAAGCAGCCTGGAACACCGTCCGCGTCCGCGCCGAAGAGTTCCAAACCCACCTGCACGCCTGACCCGCCGGGCGACGATGCCGTCCGCCCGCCTCGCCAGCGCCGTTTGCGGCTCGCAGCCCACGCGCTATTGCGCGTACTTCGCGTAGTCCTCCGGCCACAGTTCATAGGCTCGGTCCTGGCTGATCGGCGTGCGGAAGCCGTGCTCATCCGGAGTCAAGAGCCGGCCGAGCGAAAGCGAATAGTTGATGTCCTCATGCCCGCTTGGATAGAGGGGCTTTGGACCGCCAACGTCAAAACACACGTCCAGGCCCGAAGGGACATACACCATCACCGCGCCGTACTCCTCCGTCCATTCCCCGGATGACAAGGCGCCTGTCTCATACCAGATCTCGCGATCGTCAATAAGGGGGCGGCCGCCCGGAGCGAGTGACTCCTCGTCGACGTAGAACCGACCTTCGAGCACTGTTTGGGCTTGCTCAGCCGACAGAGGGCTGTTGACGTTCCTCTTCCCGTCAATGGTGGCCTGCAGGCTCGCCCGGACATATTGCTCAAGCGCCGCCAGGTCCACAACGAACTCGGGTGCCGCGTTCGGGCCGCCCGGCTGGGCGCTGCCGACAATCAGGCCGGGATACGGGTCATCCGGGCTCGGCGTGTATGGGTCATGCGGCGCTGAATCCGCGTCGGAGGCCGCAGGCGCGACGGGCTCCGAGGGCACGGACGGAGCCGGTTCCTCGCTGGCCGCCTGAACAGTTGGCATGTCACCGCTTTGGGCGGCGCCGCCGCCCCCGCACGCCGCCATTGACGTCGACAACGACAGTGCGATAGCCGCAGCCAAACTCGTTTTCCACACCCTCATGGGTTTTCCCCTCCGCAGGTCGCCGCAGCACCGGTGGCTGGCCGCGGGTGGTTGATCACGAACGCGCTACCCACGCACCCCCACGCAAGTTCCCAGGCGGCCGGCGCGGTCCCGCCGGTGGTGGTCGCCTGCCCCGGCGACATGGGCCCAAACCGTCAGACCGATGACGAGAGGCGGCTGGCGGAGTCCGCCTACCTGTTTTCGCCGGGCACCGGAGACGTGCGCCTCAAATATCCGCCGAGGAGCGGGACCGCAAAGGTCAGTTCGCCCCGTGCGGGAGACTCCGGCCCCTCTGTAACTGCCTCGCGAAAAGCGTTCAACTCGTCATCGCGTCCAGCCAACCGCGGCGGACTCACACCGAAGGTCGGAGTGAATGGATTCCGAGCCACGACGACCCCCTCCTGTGCCTCTAAAGCCCTTTAGAATAGCCCTAACGCTCCTGGTCAGACGGCACATCCGGATCTTAGACGCGCGGGACCACGGCCAACGGGCCTTCTCCATGATGGCGCGCGGATCCTCAGGCCCCAGGCCGGTGGAGCCGGGCAAGGCGGCACCGGGTCGGGCCGCCAAGCCCGTGTCGCTCGGCACGTTCAGGGGCGGTCGCGCTTCTGCGGGCGCGCGTTGTTCAGATGACGTATGACGCGCGGGGGCGCGCCAGATAGACCGGGCCGGGGTAGACGGCCGAGACCGCGCCCAGAGTGGTGGCCGGGTCGTTCCAGGGCGGGAGATGGGTGACCACGACCCGTTTGGCCCGCGCGGCTCTGGCGACCTGGCCCGCCCGCCTTCCGGTCAGGTGGACGCCGCGGGCCACGTCGCGTTGCTCCTCGAAGGCCGCCTCGATCAGCAGGAGGTCGGCGCCCTGGGCCAACGCGGTCAAGCCTTCGCACGTGTCGGTGTCGCCGGAATAACTCAAGGTCACACGCTTGCCCAAAGCGATGTCAGAGGGGCCTTCTAGTCTGAAACCCCAAGCCTCGACAGGGTGTTCCACCCGGAAAGGAGTGATCGTCAATGGCCCGACTGAAATGCCGACCCCCTCCGACCAACTGCCGTAGTGGAAGTCGCCGCCTTCGGAGTTCGGGTCGTGCGAGTACTGCAATTCGGCCAGGTGATGGGGGGTGTCGGCCGGGCCGTAGACCGGCAAGGACTCCATCGCCGCGCCGGGCCGGTACTTGGCGTAGACCGCCAGCCCCGTCAAGTCGGCGCAATGGTCCGGATGAAGGTGGCTCAAGGCGACGAAGTCGAGCGCCTCCGGGGGCAGGAACGCCTGCAACGCGCCGAAGGCGCCTGAGCCCATGTCCATCGCTATGGACCAAAGCCGCCCCGACTGGTCGCGGTTTTGAATCAAGTAGCTCGAAGCGGGCGAGCGGGGACCGGCCAACGACCCGGTGCAGCCGATGACTAACAGCCTCATCCGCCCACCGCCGCCGGAGCCGGTCCGGCCGTCCAAGCTGAGGAGGGCACGGCATCGGGCGCGAATGGGGCGGCGGGCTGGGGCGGGGCGAACGCCGACGGCGCGAAACCGGGGACGGTCGGGATACCCTGCGGCAGGGTCTGGTCGGCGGCTTCCCAGGTCGGAGCCTCGGGGCCCAGGAACCGTCTCGCCAAACGCGCGAACGAGCCCTGGTCGCCGGTCGAGCAGAAGCGGTGGCTCGGGGGCGAATCGCCGCGCCTGAGCAAGTCGCTCGCCACCAATTCGCCGAAAACGTCCTTGGCCGTCTCCTCTGCGGAGGACACCAAGGTCACATCCGGCCCCATCACATAAGAGAGCACGCCGGTCAGCAGCGGGTAGTGGGTGCAGCCCAGCACCAGGGTGTCCACGCGGGCTTCCTGCAGGGCAGCCAGGTAACGGCGGGCCGCCGCGATCACCTCGGGGCCGGAAGTCGATCCGGCCTCGACCAGTTCGACGAACCGCGGGCAGGCTTGCGACGTCAAACGCAAGTGCGGGGCGGCGGCGAACGCGTCGTCGTAGGCGCCCGATTCGATGGTTGTCTGGGTGCCTATCACGCCGACGCGTCCGGTGCGGGTCGCGCCCACGGCCCGGCGCACAGCCGGCCGGATGACTTCCAGCACCGGCACGCCGCGACCCTGCTCATAACGTTCGCGCGCGTCCGCCAAAACCGCCGCCGATGCCGTGTTGCACGCTATGACCAGCAGTTTCACCCCCGCGTCAACCAACCGGTCAAGCCCCGCCAGGGCCAAGGCCCGGACCTCGGCGATCGGCCGGGGGCCGTACGGGGTGTGGGCGGTGTCGCCCAGGTAGAGCACCGCCTCGCCCGGCAACTGGTCTAGGACCGCGCGGGCCACGGTCAGGCCGCCCAGACCCGAGTCGAAGATCCCGATCGGCGCGTCACTCACGCTCCCAGGGTAACCGAGCCAAACGCGGGACCCGTTCACCCAACGGGACCCGACCAGCCCCCGCCCGAACCGGGCCTTCGGTCAAGCGACTTGGGCCGGCGGCGTTTGCCCCGCGGGGCCGCCGAGCGCAAATGTGCGGGCCGATAGACTTGGGCTCCATGAGCCTCGCCCTGTTGACGGACAAGTACGAGCTGACCATGTTGGAGGCCGCGTTGGCGGACGGGGTCGCGGGCCGGCGTTCCGTGTTCGAGGTCTTCGCGCGCCGCCTGCCGCGCGGACGCCGCTACGGGGTCGTGGCGGGGACGGGGCGCCTCATGGAGTTGTTGGGCGAACTGAGCTTCGACGCCCCGGATGGAACGTTGGAGTGGCTGGTGGAGTCCGGGACGGTCAAACCGTCCACGGCCGAATGGCTGGCCTCGTACCGTTTCCGGGGATCGATCAGCGGCTACGCCGAGGGCGAGGTCTATTTCCCCGGCTCGCCGGTCCTGACGGTGGACGGCACCTTCGCCGAGTGCGTGATCCTGGAGACGCTGATCCTCTCCGTCCTGAACCACGACTGCGCGGTCGCCTCGGCCGCCTCGCGCATGACCGCCTCCGCCGGCGAGCGCCCCTGTCTGGAGATGGGGGCCCGCCGCACGCATGAGGAGGCGGCTGCCGCCGCCGCCCGCGCCGCCTACGTGGCCGGGTTCGCCGGCACATCCGTCCTTGAGGCCGGCCGCCGCTGGGGCATCCCCACGATCGGCACCGCCGCCCACGCTTTCACGTTGGTGCATGATTCGGAACGCGAGGCGTTCACCTCGCAGCTAGCCTCCCAAACCGCCGCCACGACTCTCCTGGTGGACACCTACGACATCCGGCAGGCGGTCAACCTGGCGATCGAGTTGGCGGGGCCGGGCCTCCGGGCCGTGCGCCTCGACTCGGGGGACTTGCCGCAGTTGGCGCGCGCGGTCCGCAGGCAACTCGACGCCCTGGGCGCCACCGGCACCGCGATCACGGTCACCTCGGACCTTGACGAATACGCCATCGCTGGCCTGGCGGCCGCGCCGGTCAACTCTTACGGCGTGGGCACCAAACTGGTGACCGGTTCGGGCGCGCCCACCGCCGAAATGGTTTACAAGCTGGTCGCGCGGCAAGACGCCGAGGGCAGGCTCGAACCCGTGGGAAAGCGGTCGTCCGGCGGCAAGTCCACCATTGGCGGAGCCAAGTGGGCCGGCCGGCGGATCGACGACTCGGGGATCGCCGAAGAAGAGGTGATCCTGACGGGGCCGGCCGTCCACCCGGTGGCGCCGGAGTCCTACGGGCTGCGCCCCCTCCAGGTCGGCTACGTGGACCACGGCCAGATAGACCTGGCCCGCGCCGGCCGGTCGTGCCTGGCCGCCGCCCGCGCCCGGCACCTCGCCTCCCGAGACGAGTTGCCCACGTCCGGCCTGCGCCTGTCGGAAGGCGAGCCCGCCATCCCGACCACGGTCTCCAACGTCCTGGACGGCGCCGGCGCCTGACGGCCCCGCCACTGGTCGGCCAGCCTCAAGTCCCCCAGGGGCTCACCTTGGGCCGGCTACGGCAGGCCCGCCTCCCTTTCGACGCTCGCGACCCGTGCGGCCAGCCCTTCCCGAAAGCTGGCGGCGGTCGCGTCCGGAATAGAGTCCTCTTCCGCCAAGGCGGCGTCCAGGGCAGGGCCCAAGCCATTCAATTGCCGCCGCGCCTCAGCCAGAATCCAGTCCTCCGGTACGCCCAGGTCCCGGGCTGCGGCGGCCAAGTGGCGGGCGCGCAAGGCGAACAACCTATTCTCCCCGTCCAGCGACATCGCCAAACGCGCGGAGTACTCGACCTCGGCCGCGTTCCAAAGCATGCTCGCCGAGGCCAAGTCGAACAACGGCGCCAGGCGCGGCGATGGCCCCAAGTGCAGCAACGCATAGTTTTTCGCGTGAGCGTCCGGACAAGCGGCCAGCCAACTGAACACCACGGACCCCGCGAATTGGCGCAGCGTCGCCTCGCCGTGGCGAGGCCCGACCGCCGCGCTCAACAGTTGAGCCACCGCCGCCAATCCGGGGCCGCCGTCCGATTCGTACTTCACATGGCGCCACAGGCCCAACGCCTGGCAGCAGTCCTCCTGGTGAAGGCGGCGCACACGGCCGCTGGGCTCACGCAACCGGTCAAAACGCCGCACCACCACCGCCCGTTCTCCCCCCAAATTCACGACCTCGGTCTGCGCCACCGTCAAGCCAAGCTTCGCGGCCACCCGGCTCGTCAAATGCTCGGCCCAATCTGATTCGTCCTTGCCCGTGAATCCGATCTTGATTATGTGGGTCGAGGGCTCACGGCCTGTCGGCTCGTACCAGCCGACGTCTTCACTCCAGCCCACAGCGAATTTCGGCTGAGCCCCTCCAAGAGACCAACGGCCTTCCGGGCCAGGCGACCAGCCGTACTGGCCCGCCTCCCGCAATGCGCGGATTCGGTCACCGACTTCTTTCAGGCTAAGCGGTTCGCGGCCAGATGCCTGAGCGGGCGTGCGCCCCTCTTCCAGTACCTGAATCGCCCCAGGGCAGTCCTCTCCGGCCCTGGCCAAGATGTCGAACACCGTTGGCCGGGCCAACCCAAGGCCACGCGCCCAACGGGCCCTCGCCTGGTCGTTGTCCGGGAGCAAGTTGTCGAACCACGGTTCCGTCGTTTCGGGACCGTGGTTTTCCTGGGTCAGGGGCAGCGACCAAGACAACGGCATCGCCCGTGGCGCGTTTCTGTATTCGGAGCCGTAGCTGAATGACACCCGTCCGCTGTCCCTGCGCAGTCGCCCGGCCAACCGCCCTGCCAGCCACACGGCCAGCTCGCCGCTCATCGCAAGGCCTCTTGCACCTGGGCGTAGAGCGCGTCGGACTGGTCCTGGTACACGTCAATCCTCAGGCCGACCTCTTGCAGCGCGCGAAGCACCAGGTCGACTCCCGCCGCCGGCGCCCCGGCCTCAGCGGCCACGACCCATTGCCGTGAGACCCCCATCCGCCGCGCCACCTCATCCTGCGTCAGACCACACGTCCGCCTTTGGGAGCGCAAGACCCGGGCCACATCTGTAGCATTCCGAACGTCCAACGTCCTCTCCCCCTCCCCCTCCCAAACCCGCCACAGGCGGCCCGGCATTAGCGGCATCAATAAGTCAACTGTAGCTGACATCTCACAGAATGTCATCGAAAGGTGACATCATCCGAGGGGCGTGTGGTCGGCTAACATCGGTTGCGAGAATTGAATTGTTGGCCTGTGACAGGGAAGCCGGTCGAAACCCGGCGCTGACCCGCAACGGTGGATCGCTGACGCGATGAGCCCGAATGCTGCCCCAGGCCGCAGCGTATCCATCCGTCGAGGTCTGCGGGGGGCGCCGGGGCCTCGGCCCGGTTGGCGTTCCTTTTCGGATCGCCAGCCGAATTGAGGCACATTGTGAGCGCGTTGAAGCGTTGCGCGGCGGGGTTCGCCGCCGTCCTGATCCTGGCCGTTTCGGGCGGTTTGGCCGCGCCCGCTTTGGCCGAGCCCGACCCGCCCGCCGTCGAGGGCGCCGCCTGCCAGGCGGGCCAGGGCGTCACCGTGGTGGTGGACTTCTCCCCGGTCCGCGACGAGGTCGACATTCGTTGCGCGCCCGATGCCGCCGGGTCCATCCGCGAAGCCTTCGCCGCCGCCGGTTTCGACTTAGGCGCGTCCGGCGCCTTCATCAGCGAAATCGACGGAGTCGATGCCGCCCAGCTGGGCGAACAGGGTTGGTGGGGGTTGTTCACCTCGACGGTCGGCGGGACTCCCGGCGGCGGGGCGGCCGCCGACTGGCAGACGGCCTGGGTCGGAGCCGACGCCGGCCCCGTCTGGGCCGACGAGGCTTATTTCTTCCGCCTGTTCGACTCCTGGTCCTGCGACGACCCGGTGGCGTGCTCGCCGCGGGTGCCGTTGGCGGAGGTCTTGGGACGGCAGGGCACCGGCTCCGCGCCGCCGCCGGCCCCGGTGACGCCCGCTACCGGCAGCGCCGCCGCCGCGGCGGGTTGGCTCGGCCGGCAGTTGGCCGCCTCCGGCGACGTGCTGATCGGCAACGGCGTCACCGATTGGGGCCTGACCGTCGACGCGCTGCTGGCGCTGGCCGCCACCGGGGTGGGCGCCGATCAGGCGGCCGCCACCGCCGCGAAGCTGGGCGCCTCCGGCGAGGACTACATTGGCGCGCCCGGCGAAATCGGCGCGAAATGGGCAGCAGTCGCCAAGCTGGCGCTGGCCCTGCAGGTGGCGGGGCTCGACCCGGCCGGATTCCAGGCCGGCGGCGCCGCCCGCAACCTGGTCGCCGACCTGCGCGGGGCGCTGAACGGCGACGGCTCGTTCGGGACCGGCGACAACGCCTTCAGCCATCCGATCGCCCTGATTGTCTTGGCCCGCACGGACGGCGGCGCGCCGCCGGCAGCCGTGAATTGGCTGGCCGCCCAGCAATGCGCCGACGCGGCCAACCCGGCCTTCGGCTCCTTCGGCTGGGCGCCCGATTGCAGTTCGCCGGACCCGGATGCCACCGCGATGGCCATCCAGGGTCTGATCGCCGGCGGCCTGGCGCCCGGCAGCCAGCCTGTTGCGGACGCCGCCGCCTGGCTGGCGGGCCTCCAAGAGTCCGATGGCGGGTTCCCGTCTCCCTGGAGCGGCGCCAACGCCAACACCACCGGGCTGGGCGCCTCCGCTTTAGCGCTGGCGGGCGGCCACGACTCGGCCGTCCAGGCGGCGGCCGGCTACGCCGGCGGCCTCCAGGTCACCTGCGGCACCCTGGCCACGGCGGCGGCCGCGCTGACCGAAGCCCAAGTCGGAGCCATAGCCATGGACCAGGCCGGTTTGGAGGAGGCCGTCGAATTCGGGATCGACCAAGTCAACGGGGATCAGTTCCGGCGGGCCACCGCCCAAGCCGTCTTCGCGTTCGGCACGCCGCCATTGGCCGCTCTAACCCTGGACGGCGCGGCCGCCGCATTGCCGGCCGCGTCCTGCGCCGAACCCTCCGCGTCCCCAAGCCAGTCGGCCGGCGCTTCAACCACCGGCGCCCCATCGCCTTCCACCAGCCCCACCGGGACCCTGCCGGTCACCGGGCCGCTCGCCACGAGCGGCCTGCCGCTGGCCGCCATCGCAACCATCCTGGCCGGCGCGGCGCTGGTGGCCCACCGTCGCCGTGCGAACACCCGCATGGCCAACTGACGGACACACGGGCACGGGCGACCGGAAACAGGGTGGTTCGCGCGAACGGGGCGGACGGCATCGCCGGCGAAACCGGAACGCCCGGCGGGCCTGGCGGCGTCGATAGTTCGGGGGCGGCGACGGAAATGCCCTGACCGCGGCGGAGCCGGCCGGTCCGTGCCCTGGCGCAGGCGGGCGTCAGTCGGAGTCGGAGCCTCCCCCGAACCGCGATTCGTAGATCGCTTTGCAGGCGGGGCAGATCGGATACTTGGAGGGGTCGCGGCCGGGCACCCAAACCTTGCCGCACAGGGCCACGACCGGTTTGCCGGAGACGGCGGACGCGACGATCTTGTCCTCGCGGACGTAGTGCGCGAACCGCTCGTGGCCGCCGGGGTCAAGCTGCGTTTCCTGGCGCTCAAGCAACTCGGTGCCGGCGGCGGGAAGCGCCGGGCCGGCCGGAGCGGCGGGCGCGGACGGCTGCCCCGGAGCAGAATGCGGATCAGACAGGCTCGAAGTCACCCGCCAAGTCTACTTTCAGGCCGCGCCGCGCACGTCAGGCTAGACGACGGGAGGCCGGCCGCCGGGCGGCCCTGGCCGCAAAGCCCTCCAGAACGCGCAACGCCCGAGGCGCCTCCCAGGTGCGGTCCCGCTTGTAGCCGCCGCACTGCACCAGCACTCCGGCCTGCTCCAAGATGTCGATCGCGTTCAACGCGGTGGACGGTGCCACGCCCAGAGCTTCAACGACAAACGCGCCGTTCACCGCCGGCTGCGCGAACAGCGCGTTCGCCAAGCGGACCGCAGTTGGGTTGCGGCGCACGGCTGGCACGGCCATCCATTGGTCCTGGACCTCGCGAATGTCCGCGAGCATCGCGCGGCCGCCGGCCACCGCGGCCAAGGCCGCCTCCGCCACGCGCCGGATGATCGGCTCCGCGTCTCCCCGCCTGTAGGCTTCCAGCGCGGCCACGTACTCGCCGACGTGTGCGAGAAGCCCTGCGGACACCGGGATGGTGGCGCGCGGAGCCAAGCCGCCGCGCCTGAACAGCGTGTGGATCAAGACGCGACCAGTCCGCCCGTTGCCGTCCGCGAACGGGTGGATCGTTTCGAACTGGGCGTGGGCTATCGCCGCCTGCGCGAGAGTTGGCACGTCAGTTCGGGCGGCGAATCTCGACAAATCGTCCATCAACTCGGGCACGCGCTCCCACTTGGGCGGCACAAACGCCGCGCCAATCGGGGACCATCCCGACGTGCCGATCCACACTGGCTCATCACGCCAGCGGCCCGCGAGTTGGGGCGCGGCGCGCCCCATCAACGCGGCATGGATCTCCAATGTTCCCTGGGCGGTGATTTTGGGTATGGCAAGCGCGGCCTCCATGGCCCGGACGTTCGCGGCGATCAATTCCGCATTGTGTCTGGCGCCTGCGCCCAGAGTCGACAGGGCGATTTGACGAGCGCTGGCCGTCAGGTTTTCAATCTGCGACGAGCACGCCGATTCGCTGCGCAACAGCACGGACGGCATGGGCGCCGGAGCGGCGCTCGCCTCCAGGTCGAAACGCACCATTTCAATCATCGCTTCTTCCATGAGAACCGCCGCGCCAGCCGGAATCTGAACCCCCGCCGTGGCGATGTCGGCTGGAACGCACGCGTCATACGGGCCTTGCAACGCGTCGATGGCGCGGCGTGACAAGTTGGATTCCGCCCAGCGCAGGTCTGAGAAGCGCCATTCAAGGGTTTCGGACCGCGCGGCGGGCCATGCGGCACCCGGCGCGCCCGCGAGTAGTTTGGCACCCTGCGCGCCGTCGTGTTGGCCGGTACCTCCCGGCCCGTCTTCCCGGTGCCCGCCGCCTGCGGCGCGGCCATTCTGCCCCACGCGATCCTTCCCCGGGTTCGAAACAGGCGACCCGTGTTGCTTCGGGTTTTGAGCATACCCGAAATAAGCTCGGCGTGCCGGCCTGCGTCGGCAATGCGGCGGCTCGGCCATCTGATTCGTCCGGGCCGCCAACGGTGAACCAGGCCGCGTCGGCCCCGTTTGACGGCAGCCCCGTTTGACGGAAATCAGGCCTGAGCGGCCGCTACCTCCCGGCCGCCGGCCCAGAGCGAGGACACCGGCAGGCCCCTCAGCTTCTCGGCGTATTGGTACGGGTGGTCGGAGAGCGTCGTCACACGCCAGTACTAGGCGAATCTGACGTAGAACGCAGGATTCGCCAGCCCAGGAGGCCGGTGAAGAACCGGCCTCCTAGGCCCGAAACGATGTTTTCCTGCCGCGTTTCCGCTGGTCAGCGTTCCGCTGACCCTCGTCAACACGGTCGGAGCGTGGTTATTCACCACGCTCCTAGTGTCCCACGCCGTAAGTTCGTCTCATAATATGGTATAGTAGAGTGTGGCTAGAACGGACAGCCGGAAGGCGCCCATTGAACTGACCGCGGCCGAGGCGTGTCAGCTGGAGAGCTG
>JAITFE010000087.1 GCA_031281585.1 Bifidobacteriaceae bacterium
CGCCCCGCGAGACTCGACCGTAGTCATGGCTCTTCCTTCCACTCCGTCAACCAGGTTTGCCGTGCTGTAGGAAAACGTACCGCTGGGGGCGGCGCGGGCGGGTCTGCTCGCAGCAGACAATTTCGGGGGCCGGGAGCGGGACACCGCGCGTCGACACCACCGTTCGGGTGGTGTCGATCACGGGTGCCGCCGATGCCGCCGGCTCGTCTCTCAGGGAGACCGCCGCGCCGTTTGAGAGGGCTAAAGGCCCCGCAGCGTCATTCGCGCACGTGAAGAGCCTCAGTGCGTGATGGTCGCTAGGCCACCAACTGCTGGACGCGTTGGCGTGAGACCCCGAGTACGGCGGCTGCGTCAGCCTGCGTCATGCCCTTGGAGGTGAGTTGTTTGGCGGCCTGACGGCGAAGAGTTGCAGCCTCGTTGAGCGCCTCCCTTCCCGCCTGCTCGCGGGCGGCCGCCTGTTCGATAGCTTGGCGGATTGTTTCGGGGACCCGATACGACACGCGGACTCTGACGTCCGGATCTTCGGTCCACAACGCCGCCAAAGCGCGAGCCTCGGCAGGCACTTGCGCGGCGGTCGGGGCTTGGCCCATGGCCACGATTCGCCGGTCACCGCCCCGTGGGGACGGCGCGCTGAGCGCAGAAATCTCGAACGTCCACCATCTGCCGTCAGGGTATGCGACCACGTCATAGTCTCCGGCCATCGGTCACCTCCACTCTCTTGGCGCTTCCGGGAACTCGCTGATGATCTGGCCTATGATCCCGGCGCTGACTTCCCGATGGGCGGGAATGCGGAGGCGTGCTCTGCTGGCCGGGTCGCCCCAGAGTTGGTGCGATCCCTTGCCTTCCCGGAGCAGCGTTCAACCTTGTCCGCGCGAGAACCTGACCACGTCGCGACACGTCCGCGGACGCGGCATTTGGAAACGCTAACGACCGGGCGCCTGGAAGGCAAGGGCGGCTAGCGCAAATGCCGTATCGCTGAGAGTCTCAGGTCGGGGGGTTCTCGCGCGCGCAGTCGCCCGATGTCCAACAGCCTGGCGAGGTGTCGAACCGGGGGAGTGCCCCAAGCACAGTCGCCCGGCTCTGATCGGGGTTTCCGGGCGGATCCGGCGATTAGGGGTTTGCCCAGGTCAGCAGGGCGTGGCCGGCCCGCGCCTGGCCCAAGGCCAGGCCGCCGTCGCCTGCCGGGACCAGGCGGTGGGTTAGGACTGGGCGATCTGCCGCTGACAATAGCGCGAGCGTCGAGCGGGTCAGGAGCCGGTTCTGGAAAACGCCGCCGGTCAGGCCTATCACTTCGGCATCCGCCTGTTCGGCGGCCCGGCTCAAGGCGGCGGCCGTGATCCAGGCCAGGCCCGCGTGGAAGCGCCGCGCCAGGCAGGCGCGTTCCAGCCCGTCACGCGCGCCGCGCACCGTGTGGACCAGCAATGCGGCGGTCAAACCCTCGCCCCCCGCGCCGAGGGCGCTGGCCCGGCCGGCCGGATCGTCACCGCGGGTGCCCGCGACGTTGACGTGGGCCTGGACGGCATCTACGCCGATGCGTCCTACCGGGGAGTTCGGCTCACGGGCGCCGGGAAGCGAGCCAGGGGCGTTCGGCTCCCGGCCTCCCGGATGCTGGCTGGATCCGCCCAAAACGCCGCCGCCCAACTCCGGAGCCCACGCCGCGCACGCGGCGTGATCGCAGGCGCGGGCCAGGCGCTCCAGTTCCATGGCCGCCTGCGCCTCATAGGTGACATGCTGGCGGACCCCCAGGATCGACGCGACCGCGTCGAACAGCCGCCCCGCCGAAGTGGTCAGGTGGATCAGGCCAGGCAGGCCGGCCGCCGCGGCGGTGGGTAGGCCGCGCAGCAACGCCAACTCCGCAGGCGCGGCCGCCTCCAGCGGCGGTAACCCCGACCCGTCCAACCCCAGTTGGTCCATCAGCGCCACGGCGCACTTCCACGGCGAGGCCTGCGCGGCGTCCCCGCCCGGAAGCCAGTATTCGTCCAGGTGCCAAGCCCGCTCGAAGTCGAGCGGGTCGGCCGTTCCGCCCAGCGCCAGCACCTCCCCGCCCCAGCTGTGCCCGTCCAAGCCGTAGCCCACGCCGTCGAAGGCGGCCACCACCGCGCGCGCGTCCGGCCCCACGCCGTGCTCCGCCAGCAAGCTGAGCGCGTGCGCGTGGTGGTGCTGCACCTGGACCAAAGGAGCCCCCCGCTCTAAGCAGTACCGTTCCGCCCACCGCGTGGTGGCGTAGTCGGGGTGCAAATCGGCCACCACCAGGTCAAACGCGCGCCCGTGCATGGCCGCCATCTGCTCCACGGAACGGGTGAACGCCCGCTGCGCCGCCGGCGAGCCCATATCCCCGATGTGCGCCGACAAGAACGCCAGCCCGTCCCTGGTGACCGCGAACGTGTTCTTGAGCTCGCCCCCCACGGCCAACACGGCGGCATCGGCGTCGCCAAGGGCTATCGGCAGCGGCGCGTACCCACGCGAGCGGCGGATCGGGACTGTGACGGCGGCATCGGACATCAAGACCGAATCCTCCACCGGGACGTGGATGGGGCGGTCGTGGGTCAAGAAGGCGTCCACCACCGCGCCCAAGTCCGCCACGGCGTCCTCGTTGCGGTACCGGAGCGGCTCGCCGGAGACGTTTCCGCTGGTGGCGACGTAGACCTCGTCGCCGCGCACCAACAAGTGGTGCAAGGGCGCCGAGGGCAGCATCACGCCCACGTCCCCAAGGCCGGGCGCGACCTCTTCGGCCAGGTCGTAGCCGGTGCCCATGGGCGCCAACACGATGGGGCGCTGCGGGCTGACGAGTTCGCGCCGCTGGGCCTCGGAGAAGTCCGCGAACCGCGCGGCGCCGACTGCGCTCGCCGCCATGACCGCGAACGGTTTGCCCGGCCGCCGTTTGCGCCGCCGCAGCCGCGCCACCGCGCCCGCCTGTCGCGCGTCGCAGAACAGCGTGAACCCGCCAATCCCCTTGACCGCGACGGTCCCCCCTTCGGCCAGCAGCTTTCTCGCCTGCCCGATGCCGTCCTCCCACGCCCCGATCTCCCTCCCGTCCGCGTCCGCCAGCCAGAGCCGGGGGCCGCAGTCGAAGCAGGAGATCGGCTGCGCGTGGTAGCGCCGGTTGGCGGGGTCCTGGTATTCGGCCGCGCAGGCGGGGCACATGGGGAAGCCGGCCATGGTGGTGTTGGGCCGGTCGTAGGGCAGGTCCCGGATGATCGAAAGTCGGGGCCCGCAGTTGGTGCAGGTGATGAACGGGTAGCGGTGCCGCCGGTCTTCGGGGTCCCGCATTTCGGCCAGGCAGTCTTGGCAGGGCGCCATGTCCGGCGGGATGAGCGTGCGCGCGCCCGGCCGGCGCCGAGAGGGCACAATCCGAAACTGGTCTTCGCCGGCCAGGACCGCGCCGGGCGTTTCGGTGGCGCTGACCACGTGCGCCAAGGGCGGCAGGCCGCCGATCACCGCTTCGATGAAGCGGGCGGTCTGCCCGGGCGTGCCCTGGGCTTCGATGAACACGGCCGCCTCGTCGTTCCCCACCAGGCCGGTCACGCCGTGTTCTTGGGCGACCCGCGCCACATGCGGCCTGAACCCGACGCCCTGGACAACCCCCCGCAACGTCCAATGGCGCCTGACCAACACGAGCGACAGTCTACGGCGGGGCGAGTTGGCGGGCTGTCGCCCGCAACAACCATCCGAATGCGTCCCAATTTGGTGGTGTAGCATGGTTGTCGTTATATACCGACAATCGGAGGGCCTGTGACCGCGGAACTGCGGCGCCAATACAGCGCGCGCGAATTCAATCGGTTTCCCGGCGCGGTGGCTCGAGCCGCACACCGGTTTGGGCACGTGACCGTGACGCACAGGGGTCAGGAATCTCTGTTGGTGATGGACGCGTCCGCCGCCCGCGCCGCAGGCGTGCTGAGTCCTACTGCGGCCCGGTCGTTGTCCAATCTGTTGGAAGTCGACGTCGACACAGCGTCATGGGGCGAGCCGCCCCGAGTTCGGACCGCGCCGCGGATTCCGCAAGAGCCCCCCGGGTCGGACCAGTGACCCTGCTCCTTGACGCCAACATGCTGTCGGAAATGCGCAAACGCGAGTGCCTGCGCAACCGGGGAGTCAAAGCGTGGGAGCGAGAGACGGACCTGTCGGCGGCGTTTCTTTCAGCCATCACCGTGTCGGAATTGGCGACCTGGGTGGCTCTGGTCAAACGCAGAGACGCCGCGCAGGGGCCGCTCATAGAACAGTGGTTCCATGGCCGGGTGCTTGAGTTGTTCGGTCCCCGCATACTGCCGGTGGACACAGGAATAGCCGTGCGGGCCGGCCTTCTTCACGTCCCCGACCCGCGCGACTATCGAGACGCGTTCATCGCGGCCACGGCCTTGGTGCACGGCCTGACCATCGTCACCCGCAATGTTGCCGGCTTCGCCCCCACGGGGGCCAAGGTCTTCAACCCGTTCACCTGAGTCCCGGCTGGGGAGACCAGGCGAGAATAGGTACCGTCCCCGTTTGCGGGGTGCCGGACCTCGACCACCAGCCACGGCAGACGCGGATGCGTACCGTCCCCATTTGCCGGGGGCCCGGGCCAGGCGGCCGGTCCGGCGCGCAGCGCCTAGTGTTGGGGCTTGTGCATGAACTGTCGCTGTGCCGATCCATTTACGCGATCACGGCGCGCGCGGCCGGCGGCAGGCGTGTCACCCAGGTGGAACTCGATGTGGGCCAGTTGCGGCAGGTGGTCCCGGAGACCCTTGCCCGCTGTTGGGACGTGGTGATCGCGTCCACGCCGTTGGAGGGCGCCGCCCTGGCGGTCAACCACATCCCCGCGCGGGCGGTGTGCCAAGATTGTGGGGCGAGCCTGACGCTTGGCCCCGCGCTCAAAATGGTTTGCGGCGCCTGCGGCGGGCGGGCGCTGCGGATCGAAACCGGTGAGGAATTCCTGGTGCGATCCATCGACGTCGCGGGCGACCCGGCCCCGTGACCCGGCGCCGCGACTGTCGGCATAGGCGAATCAGGGAAGGGCGACCGAAATGGGACGGTTCCACAGGCACGATGACGGCACGGTTCACTCGCACGGGCCAGAGGAAGGCGCTGGCCACGCGCACACGCACGGCCCTGACGGCGGTGCCGGCGACCACCAGCACACGCACCATGACGAGCACGGCCCTGATGGCGCCGAGTCCCACGCGCACACGCACGGCCCTGACGAGGGCGAAGGCCCTACACACACGCACGGGCCAGGCGACCCCACCGGCCACGGCCACGCGCACCATGACGCGCCCGGCGGCCACGACGGCATCGGGCATGGGGGCGACCACGCCGAGGACATCGGCGACCACTCGGGCTACCAGACGGGGCCGGAGCGGATCCAGGTGCTGGAGCGCATCTTCGACGAGAACGACGCGGCGGCGGCGGCCAACCGGGCCAAGCTTGACGCCGCCGGCGTGCGGGCCGTCAACGTGATGTCCTCGCCGGGGGCGGGCAAGACCACCTTGTTGGCGCAGACGCTGGACGCCCTGGCGGGGAGGGTGCGCTGCGGCGTGGTGGAGGGCGACATCGAAACGTCGCTGGACGCCGACAAACTGCGCGGCCGCGGCGCCCAAATCGCGCTGGTCAACACCGGGGCGGGATTCGGCGGCGAATGCCACCTCGACGCCCCGATGGTGGCGCACGCGCTGGGCGGCTTGGACCTGGAAAGCCTGGACCTGCTGCTGATCGAGAACGTGGGCAACCTGGTTTGCCCCGCGGAATTCGACGTGGGGGCGCACCGCAAGGCGATGGTTTTCTCCGTCACGGAAGGCGAGGACAAACCGCTGAAATACCCGGTCATGTTCCGCACGGTGGACGCGGTGGTTCTCAACAAAGTGGACTTGCTCCCGTACGTGCCGTTTGACGCGGAGGCGTTCCTGGCCAACCTTCGGCAGGTCAACCCGACCGCGGTGCTGATCGAGACCAACGCTTTGACCGGCGAAGGCGTTCGGCAGTGGATCGAATGGCTGGAAGGCGAATTGGTAAACTGAGCCGGTCAAGGCCCCGTTGGAAGGCACGCCGTGGAATTGTTCGGAATCAGTGGATCAGAATTCCTGGTCTTGGTGATTCTGGCCGTCCTGGTGGCCGGGCCGAAAGGCGCGGTTCAGGCGCTGGCCCTGCTCAAGAAGGGGTTGGCCTCCTTCCGGGAATGGAACGCCCGGCTGCGGCGCGAAACCAGCCTGGGCGACCTGGCCGCAGACCTTAACTTGGGCCCCGGCGGCTTGGACCTGAGCCAATACGACCCGCGCGCGTTGGTGCGCCAAACCGTGAAGGAAGAGATGGAGGCGTGGGCGCGGCAGGCGGACTCGTCGCCGCCGGCCGGCCAGGGCGTGGCCAGCCGGGCCATCCCCCGCCCGCCCGGCGCGGCCGCCAAGGACGAAGCCACCGCCGATGCCGTCCCAACCAGCCCCAGCCCCGCCAACCCTGGGGTCGCCGCCGGTTGCGCAGCCCCGGCCGGCGCCCGGGCGCCGGACGCCAACGCCACCCACTCAACCATCGCGACAGACTCGACCGGTCGGGCGGTCGCGGCATCCCAGACGGAAGGAATGTCATGAGACCCTGGCACATTGTTGTCCTGGTTGTTGTGCTGTTGCTGGTGTTCGGCGCGAACAAGCTGCCGGACCTCGCCAAGTCGATCGGCCAGTCGCTGAAAGTGTTCAAGAAGGAAGTGCGCGAGTTGAACGAGGAGCCGCCGGCGGCTCCGCCGCCCGCCGCCGGGCCGGGCGCGGTCCCGCCCGCTGAGGCGCCTAGCGGATCGGCTCCGGCCACGGAGGACCCGCCCGGCACATGACCGGACCTGATCGCCCGGACGCCAAGACCATGCGGGTGGCCGCGCATTTCCGGGAACTGCGCAAGCGCCTGGTCTTGGCGCTGGTGGGCGTGGGTTTGGCCAGCGTGGCGGGATGGTTCCTGTACGAACCCGCGGTGGCGTTCATCTCCGAGCCGCTGGTCCAAATCGACGACACCAACGCGCAACTGAACTTCCAGACCATCTCAGCGGCCTTGGACTTGAAACTGAAGGTCGCGTGCTGGCTGGGCCTGCTGGTGGCCAGCCCGTGGTGGATCTTCCAGGCCGCCGCGTTCATTGGCCCGGGCTTGAACCGCCGCGAGAAACTGCACACGGTCGTGTTTGGCCTGGTGGGGCTGGTCTTGTTCGCGGCGGGCGCCTTTTCCGGGGTGATCGTGGCGCCCCGCGCGGTTCAGATCCTGGTGTCTTTTGTCCCGGAGGACGGGGCGGCGTTGATCTCGGCCGCCTCCTATGTCAGCTTCTACACCTATCTGGTGGTGGCGTTCGGACTGTCTTTCCTGGTCCCGGAGTTGCTGGTGGCGGCCAACTTCGCGGGCTTGGTGAAAGCGCGCTCGCTGGTCAAGGCGTGGCGCGTGGCCGTGATCGCCGCCTTCACGTTCGCGGCGGTCATCAACCCGATCCCCAGCCCCGTGCCCATGATCATCCAGGCCCTGGGCATGCTGGCCCTCTACTACCTGGCGGCCCTGGTCGCCTACCTCCACGAGCGCCGCGCCGCCAAACGCGCCGCCGACGACTGAGCGCCGCAGTCCACGGCGTCGTCCCCGACGCCGTCCCCGTGCGGCCGCCTTCCCGCAGCTTGGCAACGGGGCGCGGTAACGCCAAAGCCGGAGTTCGCACGGGTTCCCGATGCCGTCCGCCGAGTCACGCGCAGCCCGCAGTTTGCGCTGGTTGCGGCCGCTGCCTGGTGCCGCCGGCCGTGCGCGGCGCCCAGCTCGCTCGTGGCGGCCGGGGCCGGCGGCCTGCGCGGCTACTCGCCCGGAGGCCCCGCGGAAGTGGGTGGCGTGGGGATGAACCCGAGTTCCGCGAAGGCGGCCAGAGACAGCGCCGCAGATTCGGGGTCCAGCAACTCGACGGCGAAGCCCTGCTGCACCAGCACGTAGTCGCCCACCTGGGCCTCCGGCACATAGGCCAGGCAGCAGGTGGCGGGCTGGGCGCCCGGCTCCAGGCGCGCCATGGGCAGCGGGCCCGGCTGGATCTCAACGATCCTGGTCGGCACTGCCACGCACATCCGCCCTCACCTCAATCCTCGACAACCACGGTCTTGACCGCCACGCCCATGTGTCCGGCCGGGGCGGCCACGCACGGCAAGCACGGATCCGCCTCCCGGATCGCGTTCTCCAGAGCCAATTCTCCCGCTTCCGCCGCGAACGCCTGGACCAACAGCCGCGACAGCCAGTATTCGTTCTGCGCGGTGGGCGTCAGAATCAGCGCCTGATCAACCGCGCCTTCTTGGTCGGTCCGGTAGCGGTGCGCCAGCAGCCCCCGCGCGCCGTCCACCCAGCCCACGCCGACCCGGCCCTGGGCCTGGGGCGGCAGGCCTTCAGCGGCCTCGGCCCGCAGGGCCCCCCGCCCGCCGGCGCCGCCCGCGAGTTCGGCGATGGCCTCCACGCAGTTGACCGCCAAGACCGCCCGCGCCGCCAGCGTTCCGCCGCCGCGCGCCAGCCAGTCGCCACGCAACGCGGCCGCCACCGGCGTGGCCGGTTCCCCGACCCGCAGTTGCGCGACGGGCCCGACCCGGTAGCGGCCCAGTTCCGGGCCGCCCGCCAGCAAATACGGTCGCGATGCCGCCTCCCCCGGCCGCTCCTCCGCCACCAGTTCGTCCCATTCGTCGGCCGTCGCGCCGTCCACTACCACCGCGCCGTCCGGGCCGACCGCCCGCAGGCGCGCCCCCAGAGGATCCAACCGCCCGTCCGCGTCCACCAACGCCACGTCCGCCCCGAGGAACCCCTGTTGCCCGATGCCGTCCGCGCCGTCCCGCCTTCCCGTCCGTCCCGTGTCACCACCCGAGCGGGCACCCTGCCCGATGCCGTCCGCTCCGTCCCACCCGTCCGCCCGTCCGCCAAGGTCGGTGCCTTGCTCGATCCGGTCTGCGCGGGGCTCAGAGCCCGCGCCTGCTTCGCCGCGGCCGCGATGGTCAGCGCCGGCGCCTCGCGTGGCCTCGCCTGACGAGCCGCCACCCGGGCCGACGTTCAGGGCCCAGCCGAACAAGTCCCGCGCCACTGTCAGGGCGGCGGGGGCGGCGTCAACGCAAGCTTGGGCGGCATCGGGCACCAAGGCGCCGGACACCCCGCCAACCACCGCGCTGGCGGGGAAGTGGCCGGGCGAGCCGGCGGCGGCCTGGGCTAGCTTGCCGAGCTTTCGCAACGCCAGCCCGTCCTCGCGGCCGGCGGCGAAGAAACTGGTCGCGTGCATTGTGAGGACCGAGCCGTAGTGCAGCAGGCGGCGGATGCGGCGGGCTTCGGCGGGGATCGGGCCAATCCCGTGCAATGCCTCCAGCGCGGCCACGCCGGCCAGGTGGTGCGCGGCGGGGCAGACGCCGCAGAGGCGCTCCACCAGCGGTGGGACCTGTTCGACGGGGCGGCCTAGCAGCAGCGGCTCCAACCGGGGCAGGATCGACAGGTCGAGGCGGGCGTCCAGGACGGCTCCGGCCGGGGAGAACTCCACCACCACGTTGGCGCCCACGCCGTCCACCGGCTGGTCGACGATCAGTCGCAAGGTCACTGTGCCACCATAGTCCGGTGCATGAATTGGGTCTGCTCAGGTCCGTGGTGCGGGCGGTGGACGCCGCCGCCGCCAAGGCCGGTGCGGGCGCGGTGGAGCGGGTCGGGTTGCGGGTGGGCGAACTGTCCGGCGCGGTCCCGGAGGCGCTGGCGGGAGCCTGGCCCGTCGCGACCGCCCGCTAGCCGGGTGCCGGCGGGCGCGCTCGCGTCATGGGCGAAGGGCTCCGGTTCAGCGCAGGGATTCGCGGGCGCGGCTTGCGAGCATCACCATGCGGGGCGAGTTCTTGATGGCCTCGAAGCCGTGGTGGGCATAGAAGGAGGCGGCCTCATCGTTGATCGGGTCAACCACTATCACCCGCCCGCTGCTGATCGCCGCCGCCCGGCAGATTGAGTCCAAGGCGTCAAGCAACAGGTGCGTTCCGAATCCTCGCCCCTGGGCGGATCGGTCCAGGGCCAGCCTGCCAAGAAGGAACCCCGGAACAGAAGTGACACCGCCCGCCGTTCGACGGTTTAGCCCCTCTGCGGAGACCAAGGTTGGGGCGATCGAGTAATAGGCCATGACGCGCGCGTCCTCCACCCAAACGACGGTGCGCGCCGTGCCCTGCGCCTGCGCGCGCCAAGCCAATCGGCGCAGCCAATCGTCGAGAACCAGATTGCCGCAAGAGAAATCGGAAACCCCGTGGTCTTGCCTCAACTCTTCCGACAGGAACCGCTTCATCCGCGCTCGAACGGCGTCTCGCGCCCTGCGTGGCGCGCCAATTCCGGAATCGGCTCAGGGGCGCGGTCGAGCGCGGCGACCAGGGACGCGAATTGATCGGCCGGCATCAGCGTGCGGTCTGCCCGGCTCAACACCAGGTTCGCTTGGTCCATGGCCGCGCCGACCACGAAAGCGGAGACCGACTCCCCCAACACCTCGGCCGCCGAAGCCAACGTCCGCATAGTCTCCTCGTCCACGCGCGCCTCAAGCCTTCGAGTCTTGGCGCCCATCGCGATCCCCCTCAATCTGTACGGCATCTGTGCGGCACCAGCTTAGCCCTTGTCGACTTCCGGAGCGCCCGTCCCCAACCCGGTTGTTTGCCAATAGAACTGTTCCAAGGCGGGTGTTCGCGGACCCGGCCGGGTGGTCCAACCGGGGCAGGATCGACAGGTCGAGGCGGGCGTCCAGGACAGCTCCGGCCGTGGAGCGCTCCACCGCCGCGTTGGCGCCCACGCCGTTCACCGGCTGGTCGACGATCAGTCGCAAAGTCACTGTGCCACCATAGTCCGGTGCATGAATTGGGTCTGCTCAGGTCCGTGGTGCGGGCGGTGGACGCCGCCGCGGTCAAGGCCGGGGCGGGCTCGGTGGAGCGTGTCGGGTTGCGTGTGGGCGAGTTGTCCGGCGCGGTCCCGGAGGCACTGGCGGGGGCATGGCCCATCGCGACTGCGGGCACCCGGCTCGCGGGCGCCATCCTGGAAGTCGAGGAGTTGGGCGCCGCCATCTGGTGCGACGCCTGCGGTTCGGAGCAGCCTGTGGACCAGTTCTACGCGCTCAGATGCCCGGCCTGCGGCGCGCCCTGCGGCAACCTGGTCCGAGGCCGTGAATTCGAGGTCGCCTTCGCCGACGCGAGTTAGCCGCCCGCCGCTCCCGCCCGGCGCGTCATCGGCTCAGCCCAGTTCGAGCACGTTCCGGCGGTGTTTGGGGCTCAGCGGCGCGGCGATGCCCTTGTCGAACGTGGCGAGACGGCCGCCCCGGGCGATTGCGAGGTTGAGCAGGTGCGTGCCAGTGATCTGCCCAGGGCCGTATAGGTGTGCTGTGACGGCCCGGAGGTCCGCCAGGGAGGTGTCGTCGGGCCAGAAGACCGCGCCCGGTAGCTCACGCAGTTCCCGCAAACGGTCGAGGGCTTGGGCACCGGTGAGCGGATCGCCGACCGGCGTGCGGGTCATCAACACCCGGAGGAGGCCCGCCTCCGTGAACGGGGTCGTGGCGAACCTGGCCGCGCCAGCCAGCCACCGGTGGGCCGCGTCATGGTGCTCGTGGGCCGCCATGAACAGCGCCACCAGAACATTGACGTCCGGTAGGTCAGTCCTCATTGAGAATGTCCGCGACCATCTGGGAGGTCAGCACCCCACTCCCCTCGGCGACCGTCAACCCGTTGCGCTTCTTCGGCCCGGCGGCCGGGCCGGGCCGGCGCTCGTTGACGCGCTCCTCGGCCAAGTTAACCAGAATGGCCGCCGGGGTCGCGTCCGGGTACCACTGCCGGCCAGCGTCAATGATGCGTTGCACGCGCGGAACATGCGTGATCTGAGTGCGCGGACGAACTGTCGGCATGGCCGAAGTGTACCACCGAACCGGTGGACCATGAGTGGTGTACCACCCTCACCACGTGCCCCGACAGGCGGACGGGGCGGGCCTGGTGCCGGATTGACCCGGAACGGGTCGCGGGGCCCGTTTGAGGTCAAGTCGGCGCCGCCCGGACCCCGGACTGGGCCGTTCCAAACTGGCCTTCCGCACGGACCCGCATGATGATGCCGTACCCGTCGCGGTGACAAGGAGGACGGTGGTGGCCCGCTAACCGCTCGTCGCTCCCGCCTCGCGGGTCAGAAATGCCACCTTGAGGGACACCAAGGTTGATTCAGGCGAGGTGTTCGGGACGGCCCAGGCGACGGCCGGGTAGTTGACCACCGGGTTCGAGTAGCCCTCGTGCTCCGCTATCCGATACAGGACTGAGTCGCGGATGTCGAGCAGATACTCGCCCGCGTCTCCGGTTCCGGAGCCGTTGCCCCATGCCGCCCAGCCAGCCGATACGAAGGCGGCGTCGGTTCCCGTGGAGTTCAATTCGATCTCGGTGAGCCTTCCGGTGGCGACTTCTTGCACGTAAACCCATGATCGGTCGGATTGAAGGTAGCTGTCAGGGTCCGCCCCCTGCCACACCGACCAGGCGACCGTGTCCGCGTCCGCGCCGAGCGCCGTGACCGCGAAGTCCGCGCTGGCGCCGCCGGGCCGCTCAACCACCACTTGCGGTTCGCTGCCCGGCCGCAGCGACAGGATCCGCTCCGTCAGGTCGGCGCTCATCTGCACAAACAACACCGATCCCGCGCCGTCTGAGGTGTGGAGCCACACATTGTCCGCCGTCGTCTCGATGGGACCGCCGCCGTCCACGTCGCGGGACAGCAGAGCCGTGGCCCACTGGTCCTGGGCGTGGCCGGGCACCGGGCTGTTCCAGAACGCCGTCCGTCCGGCCAGGCTGACGTTGATGTCACCCTGGACCAGCGGCAGGACCGAGCCAACCCCGAGTTCCGCAGATTCGGCGGCGATCCACTCCCGCCCGTCCTCATAGGCCACAATCCACCAGTCTGTCTCATAAAGGCTGGTGCTCGTGGTCTCAACCCAAGCGGCCAGGTCGCCCGCGACTGAGAAGGATATGGCCTGACGGGCCGGCAGTCCCGGATTCGACTCCTCGATCAGCGTGGAGCGCTCGCCGTCAGGGCCGTACAAGCCAATGCTCAACGGATCGGTCAGCAGCGGGCCGCCCGGCTGAGGGAAAGGCGACCATGAGCCGAACAGCGAGCCGTCCGCCCCCAGAGTCGACAGGTTCGGGCCGCCCTGGGTGGCGTCAGGGGCAGCGGTCGGGGAGGGGACGAGTGTGTACGCGGCCTGCAACAGCCCTTCCGGCACGGCCCCGGCGTCCCCGGTGGTCAGACAGACGGACGCCTCTTCGGCCAACGGCCCCGAGCAGGCCCGGCCGGTCGGAGGCGAGCCTATTGGCTCGGCCACGTCCCCGCCCGAAAGCGGGGACTCAGTCGGCGGCGTGGCCGTCCGCCCGTTCGTGCAGCCCGCCAATGCGAGCCCCAAGGCGAGAAGCGCCCCCGCCACTCGGACCCGCCCGCGCTCGCGGCTACCAGCCGATCGCATCTAACCGGAAATGTTGATTGGGCGCGGACTGTGCTCTGCACATCGATGGGGGTTCTCCTCTCGAAAGGCGGGAGTTACCGAGGGCTCCGGGCGGAACGGACTTGGTCCTGATCAGCCCTAACGACTGGACCGACCAGTCCCAAGGATATGGGCGGAAGCGGAGCGGTCAAAGCCAGCTGTCCAGGACTGCGGCCGCCTGGGCCGTGGCCGCCGGGATGGCGGCCTGGACCGCCGGGGTCAGACCCACCGCGAGGTCCACCCGCCCAGGCACAACCCCAATCACCACGATCTCCTTCGGCTCGCGGCCCAGCAGGCGGGCCGCGCTGAACACGTCCAGCAGCCCGATTTGATGCGGCGACAGTTTGGCGGCCAGCAGCCGGGGCAACTGGTCGCCGTCAAGCCGCACCACCTGGCCGGGGACCTCCCCGGCCACGGCGTCCAAGATCAGCAGCCGTTCGGCGTCCTCCACGACCGGCAGCAGGTCCAAGCCGCCGATGCCGCCGTCCACGTACTCGACAGCGGCTTCCGGCCGCGCTTCGCGCAAGCTGGCCAACAACTCCGGGCCAATCCCGTCGTCGGACATGATCGTGTTGCCGACCGCCAGCACGGTGGCACGCGCCGCGGCGGCAGAGAGGCCTGGTTTGGACGCGGGTGAGAGCGGAACCGGACCGGTCATCCGATTTCCGGGGCGTCCACGGGCTTGGCGCCGCGGCGCAGCCAGACGCCGCCGTTGATCATGGAGGAGATGCCGCCGTGGCGCTCCAGGGAATCGGCGCGAACCGCCAGGTAGACGTGCACAATCACGAAGGCCCACAGGAAGAACATCATCATGGTGTGGAAAAGCCTCAGGAATGGGATGCCCACCCAGTGGCTTGGCACGGCCATGAGCTCCCAGAACCAGTTGGTCTGGTGGTACAACCCGAACAGGCTCAAGCCGGTCAGCATCTGCACGCCGCAGGCGATGTACACGGCGGTGTAGGTCAACTGCTGCAGGGGATTGTGCGCCAGGAACAAGGGCGCCTCGTGCTTGACCAGCGCGTAGTGGCCCAGCACGCCGCCCAGGTGTTGCACGTCTTTTTTCGACTTCAGCGGCCACCACTCGTTCCAGCGCAGGTGGCGGTCCCGGGACGTGAAGGCGGCCACCACGCGGGTCAGGCCCAACACGATCCACAAGAATCCGACCGAGAAGTGCATCAGGCGCACCCAGCCCATCTGGAACCCAACCTCGGCGCTTTGCCCGCCGGCGGGCCCAAAGAAGGGGTCCATGATTATGTAGCCGGTGCAACTGAGCGTGAAGATGGCCGCCACGTTGGTCCAGTGCTGGACCCGCAGAGACGCGGACCAAACCTGCACCCAGGTCCAGTTGGACGGGCCCGAATTCGGCAGGGGCCTGGAGGCGCCCGTGCCGACGTAGACGAATCCCTGGACCTCGAACGGGCCCACCTGGTCGCGTCCGGCGACCCGCGCCGTCGCCACGGCCAGCGCGCGCCAGCCGCGGGCCAGCGCCCAGGCCGCGTTGCGGCGGATGAGCGTCTTGTCCTTGCGGGAGATGCTGGCCTTCGCCAGCACCGCCTCCAAAGAACCGCGCATCACCACGACGTCCGACCGCTCGTCGTCTTGCAGCGGGAAGTACCGCACCATGGTCAGGGAGTAGCGCTGCTCCGGCGTGGCCGGGTCCACGTCGTCCGGGTCAACTGGAGGCTTTTCCAGGTCGGGGCGGTCGTCCGCCAACGCCAGCGCCAGCGCCCGGTCAACCGGGTCGGTGCTGTCCGCGCAGGTCACCGCCGCCAGGCCCAGGACCACGCCCTCGCTGAGCCGGCCCAGGGTGAACGTGCCGCCCACTTTCACCTCGGGCGGCACCGAGATGGCGGCGGGGGCGGAGGCGTTCACGACTCCACCGCCTGCAATTCATGGCCGTTCGGATCGAGAACGTGGACGGCGCAGGACATGCACGGGTCGAAGGAGTGGATGGTCCGCAGCGGTTCCAGCGGTTGGGCCGGGTCCGTCAGCGGGTGCTGCCCGTTGCCGGCCAGCGACTCCTCGTAGGGTCCTTGCTGGCCGTCCTTGTCCCTGCCGCCGGCCAGCCAGGTGGTGGGGACCACCGCCTGGTAGTGGGAGACCTTGCCGTCTTTGATGGTCACCCAGTGGCTCAGATTCCCGCGCGCCACCTCCACAAACGACATGCCGGAGGCCTCCGAAGGCCAGGAGTCCGGCTCCCAGCGGGTCGGGTCGAACACGTCGATGTCGCCGCCCTTCAAGTTCTTGACGAAGGTCGGGAAGGTGGTCTCAGCCAGGATTTCAGCGGAAGTCAGGCATTCGACCGCGCGCGCGAGGATGCGGCCCCCGGTCGAGTTCAGCTGGGCCGCCGTGATCCCCAACTGCTCCATGGCGCCGTTCACGATCTCCACCGTGCGCGGGTGGCCCTGCGCGTACGCCAAGACCACGCGGGCCAGCGGCCCCACCTGCACGGCGCGGCCGTCATACCGGGGCGCTTTGCACCAGGTGTATTCGTCGCTGTCGCCCAGCCATTCGTACGGGGGCTTGGGCCCGGTGTACGCCACGGTGGTCTCACCCTCGCTGGGCTTCAAGCCGATGTCCCCGCCCTTGTAGGAGTACCAGGCCGAATGGACCCATTCTTCGATCTTTTCCGGGTCGAAGGGGTGCACGGTTTTCAGGTCGCCATCGAAGATCACGCCCGGTTTGATGGCGGTGTGCGCTGTTGGCCACTCGTTCGTGGCCGGGTCGCCGGCGAAGGTCGCCCCCGCCATCCCCACGGCCAGGTAGTTGTCCTGCGCCGCGCCAATGTCGAAATAGTCCTTGTAGACCCCGGCGATGGCGAGCGCGTCCGGCACGTAGCAGGACTTGACGAACTCCAGCGACTCCGCCACCCACACGCCGATCTGGTCCACTTGGACCTGGTTGACGGATTCGGTGTGGTTGGGGTCGATTGAACAGGCCATGCCGCCCACCAGGAAGTTCGGGTGCGGGTTCTTGCCGCCGAAGACGGTGCCGATCCGGATCATGGAGCGCTGGAACTCCAGCGCGTCCAGGTAGTGGGCCACCGCCATGAGGTTGGCCTCCGGCGGCAGCCGGTAGTCGGGGTGGCCCCAATAGCCGCCCGTGAAGATGCTGAGTTGCCCTGAGTCCAAAATGCTCTGGACCGTGTCCCGCACCTCGGTCATCCGCTCCAGCGTGTTGCCCTTCCAGGTGGAGCCGATCGCCCTGGCGAAGTCGACCGCCGCCTGCGGGTCGCCCTGGGCCGCCGAGGCCACGTTCACAAAGTCCAACGCGTGCAGGTGGTAGAAGTGGATGACGTGGTCTTGGACCTCTTGCGAGCCGAGCACCATGTCCCTGATGAGCCGCGCCTGCTCCGGCGGGTTGGCGCCGATCGCGTTCTCCACCGCCACGATCGAGGCGATCGCGTGCACGGAGGTGCACACGCCGCAGATGCGCTGGACAAACGCCCAGACGTCCCTTGGGTCGCGGCCCTGGACAATCTCCTCCAGCCCGCGGAACTGGGTGGTCTCGCTCCAGGCCTTGGTGATTTTGCCCCCATCCGACTCCAGTTCGATGCGGAGGTGGCCTTCAATACGTGTGATCGGGTCGATCACAAGCCGTTCTGCCATGGTTTAAAGCCCCTCTCCGCCGGTCGGGTTCCGCCGGGTGGCGTCCACACCGCCCGCCGCCGATGCCGCCCGGTCGCCTACCGCTCCAAGCCCCCCGCCGGGCGGCGGCTCGCCTTTGCACCCGCATCCGCCGTCTTTCCCGTCCCGGCCGCCATTCCCGTCTTGGCCCCCGGCGCACCCGCAGCCGCCCTGGCGGCCCGCCCCTGGGTCGCCGAACGCGGCCAGGGGCTCGGCGGCGTCCGCCTTGCGGCTGGCCGAGCGCCGGAGCGCCGTCAGGCCCGCGTGGACGCCGACTCCCGCGACTGTGGCGCCCACCAGGCCCCAGCCGATCTTGGTTGCGGTCGCCTCCACGCCCAGGCCGCGCACGTCCGGCAGAGCCTGGTAGAAGGGCGTGTACCGGTCGAAAAAGTCCTTCTCCGTGCAGCCGATGCACGGATGGCCGGCCCCGATTGGCCAGGATGTGTGAAGGTTCCACTGGAAGATTGGGCACGGGCTGAAAGTGGACGGCCCTTTGCAGCCGACCTCGTAGAGGCACCAGCCGGCGCGGGCGCCCTCGTCGTCAAAGGAGCGCACGTACTGGCCCGCGTCGTAGTGGGCGCGCCGGGGGCAGGAATCGTGGATGCGCTGCTCGTAGGCGAACAGCGGCCGCCCTTCGGCGTCTGTCTTCGGCAGCGCGTCATGGGTCAGGATGTAGCTGACGGTCGCGGTGATGACCTCGCCGATTGGCGGGCATCCGGCCACGTTGATGACCGGCTTGTCGCGGATGATCTCATCCACGCCGACCGCTCCGGTCGGGTTGGGACGAGAGGCCTGGACCGAGCCCCACACGGCGCAAGCGCCAACCGCGAGGATCGCGGTGGCTTTCTCCGCGGATTTGCGCAGGACCTCTTCGGCCGACTCGCCGCCAATGGTGCAGTAAATGCCGCCGTCTTTGGTCGGAATGGAGCCGTTCACCACCAAAATGTGGTCTTCCGCGTTGGTGTCCGCGAGGGCCTTGTTGGCGGCGTCTCCCGCCGCTGCCATCACCAGTTCGTTGTAGTTCACGGACAACAGGTTGAGGACCACTTCTTCGACCGTGGTGCCCCCGGACCTGAGCGTGGACTCCATGCAGCCCGTGCATTCCTGCAGCTGCAGCCAGACCACGTTCGGCTTGCGCACCGCCGCCAGAGCGTCTGCGATCTCTTCGGCCCTGGCCGGCTTGGCGCCCGCGCCGACTGCGAAGATGCCCGCCAGAACCCCGCAGTAGGCGAGGAAATCGCGTCTTGAAATCCCAGCCCGTGCGAGGTTTTCGCCCAGAGTGGGGTCTTGCCATCCATCGAGTTTGTATGCCACGCGAATGCCTCTCAAAGGATCTGCCGGGGAATCAGGGCCCGGGCGGCAACGACGGGCATCGATCACTCAACGGCACCGTTGCTGCGCCCTCGCAAAGTCTACACAAAATCGCCCCCCGGCCGGACCTTTGTCCCACTCGCGTCTCGCCGGCATGTCGAAACTGAGCTCGCCCTTCGGCTTGGCGAACCAGCGGTCTGTCGAGCGCCGGGCGGGCGCGGGCCGAGCGGCCGCCTGCGGCAAGTCTGACGCGGGACGCGCCGGACGCCCGGGGCACCTGTGGGCCCGTGGACCGGGCGGAGTCCGTTTACGCGGCGACGAGTCGGCTGGGGCGCAGCAGGGGCGCAGCGGCCAAGGCCAACGCGGCGCAGACAACCAGGCCGATCAAGCCGACCAGTCCCACGCTCAGGCCTGTGGCCGAGCCGTAGTCGGCCAGCGGGCTGGCGTCAAAGGCGTGCGACCGGGCGGCATCGGCGAATCCAACCGTTGCGGCGGCGGACTCAAGGCCATCGGGGGCGGAGGAGGCCAGCGGCGAAAGCAGGGCGGCAGCCGCCACGGCGAGCCCGCCCAGAGCGAAAACGGCCGGACGCCCGGCGGCCGGACGCGCGTCAATGGCCGCGAAACCGGGTGCCCAGGACGCCACAAGGCCGACCACCAAGCCGGTGATCAAGCCCTCGCCCAAGCCCACCAGCGCGTGCACGCCGAGCATTGATCCAGCCAGCGAGGCAAACGGCACGGCGACCGTCCCGCCCACCGCGTACAGCAAAGTGAACACGGCGGCGGTGACGGGCACGCTGACGGCTCCGCCCAGGGCGGCCACCGCGCCAATCCCGGCCGCGTTGCGCGGCCGCGCCCGTTCCATGGCCCAACCCGTCAAGGTCGCGACCACCGCCATCAACAGGATGTTGGTCCCAAGCGCGCTCAACCCGCCGTCCGCGAACGCCAACGCCTGCACCACCAGCACCGCGCTGACCGCCAGGATCCCGCGCGCCGGCCCCAACAGGGCCGCCGCGAGCGCACCTCCCAACAGGTGCCCGCTGGTGCCGGAGGCGACGGGGAAATTCAGCATCTGCAGACCGAACACCAACGCAGAGGTGGCCGCGAAGGCGGGCGCGCCGCCCCGGTCCTTGACGGACATCAGGGCGGGGCTTTCGCCCCGGTCGGCCGGATCGGTCCAGGCCGCGGACGCCCGGCGCGAGTTGCGCACCGCAAGGGCGAGCGCTCCAACGGCCAGCGCGCCGGTCACGGCGGAAGTCGGGTCGTTCAAGAAATGATCTGGCACGTGCATTGTCACTCCTATGTGCGAGTTGTCGGTTGGCACCTTCGGCGCCGCTCCAGTATGGAGCTTACCCACCTCAGACGGGCGTCGGGGCACAAAGCGCCCGGAAGTCGAAGGCCGCATGCTGGCACGGGGCGGGCGGACGGATTCGGTATGCTCGTAGGGCTGCGCGGGCGTAGTTCAATGGCAGAACAGCAGCTTCCCAAGCTGCCAGTGCGGGTTCGATTCCCGTCGCCCGCTCCATTGAAATCCGGTTGACCAGCGCAAACGCGGCCGGGCCGTGCGGCCTGAGGGTTCGCCGCCGGGGCGCTCGCGGTCCTGCCGGGACGCCGAAGGGGCTGAGTTGTGACCGTCGTCGGGCACCACGGAAGCGCCGAATGCCTCTCCGGGAGTTCGCCCGTGCGCCGCCGTCGCTACCCTTGACGGGCATGTGCGGAAGGTTTGTCAGCTACTTTGATCCCGCCGAACTTGCGGGCGTGTTCGACGCCGACCGGATCACCGAATTGCCGGCTCCGTCTTGGAATGTCGCGCCGACCAACCAGGTGCCCATGGTCCGCGAATTGGCCCAGGCGACCGCGCCGGATTCCGGTCCGGCGGCCGAAACCCTGAGCGGGCTCGGCGAGGACGGCTCCGAGGCGCGCGCCGGCCGGCTGGGCCGCCAGGACCCCGGTCCATCCCATCCGCGTGAGCTTCGCGGCGCCCGTTGGGGCCTGGTGCCCTCATGGGCCAAAGACCCGTCAATCGGGTCCCGGCTGATCAACGCCCGCTCCGAAACGATCACGGTCAAGCCGTCCTTCAGGAGCGCGGCCAAGTCGCGGAGGGCTTTGATCCCGGCCGCCGGATACTTCGAGTGGCAGGCCTCCGGACACGGCGGCAAGACGCCGTTCTTTCTTCACCCCGAGGATGAGGGGATCATCGCCATGGCGGGGCTCTATGAATGGTGGCTGCCGCCATCCGACCCGCTGGTCCAATCCGAAGACCCAAGCGTTCGCCCGGAACCGCTGGTCACCTTCACAGTGGTGACCCGCGCGGCCACCGACTCGCTGGGCGGGATCCACGACCGGATGCCGCTGGTGGTGCCGCCGGAGCTGTGGGAGGCGTGGCTGAGCCCCGACCTGAACGCGCCCGCAGCGGTCAACGCGCTGATCGAATCCATCCCAGATCCCGAGTTGATTCCCCGCGAGGTGAGCCGCGCCGTCGGGTCGGTCCGCAACAACGGCCCTCACTTGATCAACCCAGCCGCCGGACGGCTGCTCTGACGACCGGGCTGGAGCGCATCCGCTGACGTCCGCCCCGCCAGCGGGACGCGTTTCGCCGTCTGGAGGCAGCTGTGGACCAGTCAGGTCAACCGGCCGGAGTCGGCTCCGCCAACGCCTGCGGGACACGTCGCCGTCTGAAGGCGGCTGCGGAAGAGTCAGGTCAACAGCGCGCCGGTCGCGGCCCAGGTCGGCGCCGCCCCGCCGCCAACGCCGACCGCCGTGGAAATGGCGCCTCCCACCATCAAAGCGCCCACCACAACGCAAGCCACCAGCAGAGCCACCGCCAAGATCAACAGGGTGGTCAACGCCGGGCCAAAACGCGGTGGGGCGGGCCGATCAAGCTGGTCCCTGCCCGGTCCCGTCGGGTCGTCCACGCCTTGGCGCGGCCTCGCGGGCGCGGGCTTGGCGACGGCGGCCGGGGAGGGCCTGGACACGGTTGTCCGCGCGGGCTTGCCGACCTGCTCCGGGGCACCGCCGGGGGCCCGGAGCGCCGGCACGGGTTGCCCCACGAGCTCCGCCCGGATTGGCGCGATCCCCACGGGGTCGGTCTTGTCCAAGGAATCAGGATCAGACGTGGCTCGCGCTGGCGCGGATCGTTTGGCCGGAACGTCCTCGCGGGCCTTCGGGCCGGGTTTTGGCTGCACGGGTGCGGCCCTTGTGGCGTCAACGCGCGCCGGGGCCGCGCGGCCAGGCGCTGTCCGCGCGGGCGCGGCCGAAGCGGGCATGGCCCTTGCGCGGGTTTCGGGTTCTGGCGCTCGCCGTGCCGGTTCGACCGGCGGCGAGGCCGGAGTTGCGGGCTCAAGCAGCGAGGGGGGAGGCCACGGCGTGCGCACGTCGCCCAGGACGGGATCGATGTCCATCCGGACCGCGGGCTCGGCCGAACGAATGATCCGAGGCAACGGGGCAGGCTCGGAGGGTTCCTTGGCGGCGTGGCGGGGCGCCGCGGCCAAACGAGATTCGGGACCAGCCGCTGTCGCGGCGCCTGGGTCGTCTTGCACGGCGCGCGGCGACCGAGTCTGCGGATCCGTGGCCTGTGGCGAGGCTTCGGGCGCCGCAGTCGGCGCGGGGGCGGCCTGCTCTTGCGCGGCGGCGCTTACCGCCTGAGTGCCCAGGGCCGCGGGCCGGCGCGACGGCGCGGGCCGCGTGGTCTGCCGTGCGGCGGTGGCCTCATCGGCGTCCGTGGACGGCTGGGAACGGGCGGGCGCCACGGCGTGCGGGATGCGGTCCGCCAGCGACCGGGCATCGGATGCGCGCGGGCGGGCGGCCTTACGGCGCCTGGGCAGCGGCTCACCGCTGAGCACCGACCTGATTGGGCTCAGCAGGCCGGATGGCGGGGTGGCCACCGAGTCCGCGGCTTTCGCGGCGGCACGCTCCTGGTCGAGCGGCGCCTCAGCTGATGAGCCTGGGCCGCCCGGTTTGGCAGAGGCGCGATCCCCGCCGACGGCGGGCACGCCAGGTGCGGCGGTGACGGCAAGGGTCGCATCGGCGGGCGGCTTGCGGATAGGCGGCGGGACGCGGAGCCTTGCGGGCGCGGCGTCGGCGGTCGGCGAACCGGCGGGTTCTTCCGGGGCGGCACCTGCGGCATCGGCGGGCGGCTTGCGGGCGGGCGCTGGGACGCGGAGCCTTGCGGGCGCGGCGTCGGCGGGCGGCTTGCGGGCGGGTGGCGACGTGACGGGTTCGGCCGGGGCGACCTTTGCGGCATCGGCGGGCGGTTTGGCGACAGGCGCCGGGGCGCCGGGCCTTGCCGGGCCGGTGCCCAAAGGCGGCCGGCGGGCGGGTGCCGGGGCGCCGGGCCTGGTTGAGACTGGTTCGACGGGGCCGGGCACCGGCGTCAGGCTGACGGGGGGCTCCCCGGCGGCCTCGGACGCTTCAACGGGGCTGATGCCGCTTGCCGGGCGGCTTTCGCCGTCGCTGGTCGCGGTCAGCGTCGCGGCGGAGTCGGCAGACTCTTCCGCGTCCCGCGCCGAATTGATGGCGCGGGCGGCCAAACGCACGCGAGCGACCCGCGCGGCCGGGGCCCCGCCGTTGTCCCGCAACCATTCGAGCAGGGGCAAATCGACGTTGCGATGCCACGCCACGCGCACCTGAAGGTCGGGGCTGTCGGCGGCGAGTTCGGTGAGCTCTGCCGCCGACAAGCTCTGGTCAAGTGCGGGGGCGCTGGCGTTCACTTGACCTGACCCTAATTGGACCATCTGACAATCATGGACCAGGAATGGTCTCGTTGGCGACAGAAGAGCGCAATACGCCTAAACCAGTGACCGCTATTTCGATCTCCTGGCCCGGTTTGAGGTAAACCGGCGGCTGCTTGGCGTGGCCCACGCCGGCCGGTGTGCCGGTGCCGACCACGTCGCCCGGCTCCAACGTGATGAAGGTGGAAATGTACGCGAGCAACCCCGCCGGACCGACCACCAAGTCCGCGATCCTGGCGCGCTGGACTTCCAAACCGTCGACTTTGGTCGTCAATTCCGCGTTGGCGGCGAGTTCGTCCGGGGTGGCCAACCACGGCCCCAACGGCGTGGACTTTTCCCAGGTCTTACCCTGCGTCCATTGGGAACTTCGGTATTGCCAGTCCCGCATTGAGGTGTCGCACATGAGCGTGTATCCGCCAATCCCGTCCGCCGCCTCCAACAGATCGGCCCGCCGCAGGCGCTTGCCCACCACGACGGCCAACTCTCCCTCCCAATCGACCTGTTTGGATTCGGGCGGGAGCAGGATCGGCTCGCCCGCTCCGATCAGCGCCTCCTTCCATTTGGCGAAAAGCGCTGGATGGGGCGGCGCGGCGCGGCCCATCTCGCGGACATGGGCCCGGTAGTTCATGCCGACGCACAGGATCTTGCCCGGCTGGGGAACAACGGGGGCGAACCGGGCTTGGCCCAATTTGACGCGCTGACCCGGCGCGGTGGCCACGGCGTCCAGCGCCCCCGCCGCCAAGACTGCGCCCACGTCCGCGAACTGATCCAACAAGACCGCCTCATCGTCTTCGATCCGCGCGGCGGTGGTCTGCTCGCCCGCTGCCCCCGTCCTCAAAGTCGCCAGTCGCATGGGTCATTCATCCAATCGTTGTTCTAAAGGAGCGAATCGATCACGCTGGCCAGCCCATCTTGGTCGATGCGGCCGGTTTCTTCGTCGGCGGCGGCCACCACATCCCAGCGCGACCCTCCCATGGCCACGCCGCGCCCCGCCCACTGCAACATGGTGATGTCGTTGCCGCCGTCGCCGATCGCCACGGTACGGCGCGGCTCAATTCCCAGTTCGGCCCTGATGGCCTCCAACGCGGAGGCTTTGGACACCCCCGGCGGGTTGAGGTCGACCCACCCGGTCCAGCCGACCGCATAGGTGACATCCGGCAGCTTGGTCTCTTCGACCACCGCGTGAAGTTCTTCGAGCGATAACTCCGTGTCCCGCAAGATCACGCGGGTGACCGGACCGTCGGAGAGCGCCTGGTCGCTGACCACGCGGACCTCGCCGTCCAACTCCCCGGCTGGGAAATGGGCCGTGACCTTGAAACCACGCCCCAGGTCTTCAACGGCCATGCGGGCGTGGGGAAGGCGCCGCCTGATCGCGGCGATGGCCGGCGCCGGGTCGAACGTCACCACATGGACCAACTCCCAGCCGCCCGGCAGGCGCGGATCGAACCGGATGGTGACCGATCCATTGCAGCAGACCGCCAAGCCGCTCTCAACGCCGATTCGGCGGGCGATCCCGACCGTCGAATGAACCGAGCGGCCTGTAGCCAGGACGAATTCGATTGCGGGCGCGGCCAGGGCGCGCTTGATGGCCCTCTCGGTAGACGCGAACAGCTCGCCGTCCCAGGTCAGCAAAGTGCCGTCGATGTCGACGGCCAACAGGATTTCGGGAGCCATGGTCCGGGTGGCTGAGCTCAAGCGGTCCCCCCGCCCGGTTCGATGACCGAGAGGCCGCCCATGCCCGGCCGCAGTTTCTCCGGGATCACGACCGAGCCGTCCGCCTGCTGGTGGTTCTCCAGGATCGCGACCAGCCAGCGCGTGGTGGCGAAGGTGCCGTTGAGCGTGGCGACCGGCCGGGTGGAGCCCTCCTCGGTCCGCTCGCGGATGTTCAGGCGGCGCGCCTGGAACGTGGTGCAGTTGGAGGTCGAGGTCATCTCCCGGTACCGCCCCTGGCTGGGAATCCAGGCCTCGCAGTCGAACTTGCGGGCTGCGGACGTGCCCAAATCACCTGCCGGTACGTCGATCACACGGTAGGGGATGGCGGCATCGGACAACATGCGCTCCTCGAACTGGAGCAAACGCTGGTGCTCGGCTGAGGCGTCCTCGGGCCGGACGTACGCGAACATCTCCACCTTGTGGAATTGGTGGACCCGGAAAATGCCCTTGGTGTCCTTCCCGTAGGAGCCGGCCTCGCGGCGGTAGCAAGCCGACCAGCCCGCGTAGCGGAGCGGCCCGGCGCTCAAATCCAGGATCTCGTCCTTGTGGTAACCCGCCAACGCGACCTCGGAGGTGCCGGTCAGGTACAAGTCGTCAGCCGGGAGGAAGTAGACCTCATCGGCGTGTTCGCCCAGGAAACCGGTGCCCTCCATGACGTCTGGGCGGACCAGCGTGGGGGTGATCATCGGGGTGAAGCCCAACTCCACCGCCAGGTCCAAGGCCCGTCCCAGAAGGGCGAGCTCCAGCCGCGCCCCAGCGCCTTTGAGGTAATAGAACCTGGACCCGGCCACTTTCGCGCCCCGGGCGGTGTCGATTATCCCGAGAGACTCGCCCAGTTCGTCATGCGGTTTGGGGGTGAAACCGGCCTTGTCGAAGTCCGGCCTGGTGCCCGATTCGCGGATCACCACGAACTTGTCCTCGCCGCCCGCTGGCGCGCCTTCTTCGACCAGGTTCGGGAGCATGAGGGCTGTCTGGCTGAGGTTTGACTCGGCGGCTTCCAACTCCGCGCTCGCTTGTTTGACCTGAGACGCCATGGCCTGCGCCTGGGCCACCATGGCCTTCTTGTCCGCCCCGGCCGCTTTGGCGACCAGTTTGCCGAGGGCTTTCTGCTCCGCGCGCGCGGTCTCAAACCGCACCAGCGCCTCCCGGTGGGCTTGGTCGGCTTCGAGGATGGCGTCCACCAGCGCCGGATCGGCGCCCCTCGCCCGCTGCGATGCCCGCGCCACATCAGGGTCCTGGCGCAAGGCCTTGAGGTCAATCACTCTATTGAGCCTACCGTTCATGCCTGGCCCGGACAGTCGCCGGACGGTCGCCCGGCCGTCCCCAGATGCTCGCCGGCCCGCGCCCTCGAGGCCGCCAGCGGCCAAGGTGACGGGGTTGCCCAGGGACGGCACAATTGGGGGGTGTCGTGGTACGAATGGCTGGCGGTCCTGGGCGGGGTGGTCGGCCTGGCCGGCGGGATCGCCGCGCTGGTCGCCTACGTCCGGCTGCGCCGGATCCAGCGGACCCTGGCGAGGACCACGCAACTAAGGCGCGACTCCGGTCAGTTGGAGCGGGTCGCCATTGTCGCCAATCCGTCAAAGAACGGCTACGCCGACTTCAAAGCCGCGGCCTACGCGATGTGCGAGGAGTTGGGCCTGGGCGAACCCCTTTGGCTGGAAACCACCATCGAGTCGCCGGGCACGGCACAGGCCGCGGCGGCGGCGAGGGAGCCGGGCGTGCGCACGGTTGTGGCGGCCGGGGGGGACGGCACCGTGCGCGCGGTGGCCCAAGGGCTCGCCGGCACGGCCGTGCCGATGGGAATTGTGCCGTTGGGCACCGCGAATCTGCTGGCCCGCAACCTCAAATTGCCGCTCATCTCCAGTCGTGAGGCGCTGGAGGTGGCGTTGACAGGTTTGCGGCGCCAAATCGACGTGGGCCGGTTGTCCGCTTGGAAAGCCGACGGCGAGGTGGTGATTGACCACGAGGTTTTCCTTGTCATCTCCGGGCTCGGCTTCGACGCCGCTTTGGTCTCCGGCGCCGATTCGGGCCTCAAGCGGCGGCTTGGCTGGTCCGCGTACTTCATCTCCGGCTTCAACCACCTGGCCGACAAACCGGTCCGCGTGCGCCTCCACGGCGACCACGGCATCCGCCCGGTCTTGGCCCGCTCGGTCATGTTTGGCAACTGCGGTCTGCTGCCCGCCCGCCTCAATCTGGTCCCGGACGCGGACATCGCGGACGGGAAACTGGATCTCGCCATGGCGGAGACCCGGCACGGCCTGGTCGGCTGGGCCGCCCTCGCCTTTCAAGTGGTGCTGCACTCGGTCGGCATCCGCTTCACGCCCGCGTGGGCGTCCGGCCGCATGGTCTACCGCCAGGCGCAGTCGTTCCGCGTGGCCTGCGAGTCCGACCAGTTAATCCAGATCGACGGAGAGTTGGTCGGACGCGCCGCCGGCCTGCACGCCTGGGTGGAGCACCTCGCCCTGTGCGTCCGAGTCGCCAACTGACCACGGCCGCGCCCCGTGCAACGCTGCCCGATGCCGCCGCCTCGCCACACGGCATCGTCCCAAGTCAGCGGTACGGACGGTCTGGCGCCGAGCCCGGGTAAGGGCCGTCAGACTGAATTGCCGGACTGGACGGCGTGGACCCAGTCTCGGGCGCTGGCGTAATCGGCGGCTTCGGTGCCGGGGCGCAGGCGGGTGGGCACAAAGTCGGCTTTGGGGTAGGAGCCCAGGTAGCGGACGCGGGGGGAGAAACGGTGCAAGCCGACCAGGGCCTCCGCCATCCGGGGCTCGGCGACGTGGGCCTCGGCGTCGATGGAGAACAGGTAGCGGCCCAGCGCGTCGCCGGACGGGCGGGACTCGATCCGGGTCAGGTTGATGCCGCGAGTGGAGAACTGCTCCAACAGTTCCAGCAGGGCCCCGGCGCGTTCGTCCGGCAGAGCCACCGTCAACGTGGTCTTGTCCGCGCCGGTGGGCTCCGGCACCCGGCCCGGCCGCTGCACCAGGACGAACCGGGTCACCGCGCTCGGATTGTCCGCCACGCCGCTGGCCAGCACCGCCAAGTTGTAGTGCTCAACGGCGGCGGGCGGCACCAACGCGGCGTCGAAGTCCAACAGGTCCGGCGCCACCTCCCCGGCCCCCACCCTGGCCAGCAAAGCCGCCCCCGAAGTGTTGGAGGTGGCCACCACATGGGTCGCCCCCGGCAGCCGCCGGTGCGCCCACTGCCGGCACTGCGCCCAGGCGTGCGGGTGCGCCGCGATGCGTTTGACCTGGTCAATCCCAGTCCCCGGAAGCGCGGCCAGCGTGAAGGACACCGGCACCAAGATTTCCTTGGTGATGACTAGCGGCTCGCCTTCCGCCAGGGCGTCCAGCACCGCCGTGACGCCGCCCTCCACCGAGTTTTCGATCGCCACCACCGCGTAGTCCGCCGCGCCTTCGCGCACCCGGTCAATCGCGCTGATCACGTCGATCTGCGGCAGCAGGTGCGCGGATTCGGCGCTCGCCACGCGGTGCAGCGCCTCCTCGGTGAACGTCCCCGCCGGCCCGAGGTAGGCGTAGCGCGGCGCGGAATCTGGCACAGTCATGGAGGGCTCCCGGATGTTGGATCGTCGCAGGCAGCATAGTCGTTAGGGTGAGTCGCGTGAGACTCGTCCGCCGCCGCGCCGTGGGGATGGCGCCCATTTCGCGCCCGAGCGCGGGCGGCGCCGGCCAAGCCCTCGTTCCCGAACAGTGCGCGGAAAAAGGTACCGTCCCCGTTTTTGGGCGATGCCGTCCGGGCGGCCGCGTCTCCGGCCCCGCGTTGGCTTTGGGGCTCGGTTTGGTCGGGGCTTTGAGCTGGGGGCTGGCACCGGGGGCCGCCGCCGCCGAGCCGTGGGAGGGCGCGGACGGCGCCGGGCCTGTGGTTCTGATCGGTACGACTGGTCTGAGCTGGGAAGACGTTTCGCCTGCGGCGACACCCGCGATTTGGGGGCGGCTTGAGGACGGGGCCGGAGCGGCGGGGCTCCTGAACCGTTCCGTTCGCGTCGGCGCCTGCCCGGTCGAGGGCTGGCTCGCGGTCGGGGCGGGCAGTCGGATCGGGGAGGTCGCGCCGGGCGTTCTGTCCGACCTCAAAGGGGTGGACGGATCGGGCTGCCGGGAGTTGGCCGAACCGGTCCGGGGGGCCATCCCCGCTTGGGAGGACCTGACCGAGGCCGCCCGTGCGGCGGGCACCGTCGACCAGATTGGCCGCCTGGCCGCCTGGTTGGCGGAGGCGGACATCTCCGCCAGCGCGATCGGCCCCGGCGCGGCTTTGGCGCTGGCGGACGGTGCCGGCCAGGTCGAGGCCGCCTACCAATCGGCGCCCGCCTCGGTTTCCGGGTTGCGGGCCGCAGTCAGCCAAGCGCTGGCGGACGGGGCCGGGTTGCTGGTGGTGGATGTGGGCTCGCGCGCCAAGACGATGGGCCCCGACCAACTCGACGCCCGGATCGGCGCGGCCGTAGAGGCCGCCGAAGCCGCCGCAGGCGCGGCCGGATCGGCCCGGATCGTGGTCGCGTCGCTGGCCGACTGGGCCAATCCCGCCCTGGGGGTGGCCCTCGACTGGCGGCCGGGCCAACCCGGCTCGGATTCCGCCGGGCCGCGCCTGGTCGAATCGAACGCCACCAAGACTGCGGGACTCGCGCTGGTCACGGACTTGACGCAAGTGCTGGAGGCGTCGCTGGCGCCGGCGCCGATCGGCCCGGTCGACCCCTGGCGAGCCGGACCCGCGTTGCCGGACGCGGCCCAGGTCGGCGCGCGCTTGGCGGACCTGGACCGGCACGCGGTCATGGCGCGCCGCTGGGGTCCGGCCGCCTGGACGGTGACCATGGTGGTGGCGGCCTTCGGCCTGTTCGGCCCCATGGTCAACGCGGCTCGGCGGCCGGGACGGCGCGCGGCTCGGCGGGGACAGGCCCTGATTCGGGCGTCGGCCCTTGCGGCCGGGGCTTTTCCGGCGGCCGGGCTCGCGGCGAATGCGGCGCCCTGGTGGCGGGCCGGCCTCCCCTTGTTGGCGTGGGCGGCAATCGCGGCCCTGATCGCGCTTGGAGTGGCCGTGGTGACAGCCGCCGTGCAACGGCACTGGCCGGGCGCCGGGCGTGCCTCGCCGCTGTTTGCGCCGGCGATCATTGGGCTGGCCTCGGCCGGGGTGGTGATGGCTGATCCGTTCGTGGGGCGCATTTTCACCAGGGACGCCCCCCTCGGTTATTCGACTTTGCTGGCCGGCCGGCTTTACGGCTACTCGAACACGCTTTTCGCGGTCTTGGTGACGGGCGCGCTCCTGGCCTGCGCGCTGCTGGCCGCCCCGGCTTGGGCCAAAGGGAAGCGGCTGGGCGCGGCCATGCCGATAGGAGCGGTCGGATTGATTGTGCTGCTCCTCGACGCGAACCCGAACTGGGGGGCTGACCTGGGCGGCGCGGTCGGCATCGTCGGCGCGTTTGTGGTCATGGCGGTGCTGGCGGCGGACGTGCGGGTGAACTGGAAATGGGTGACGGCCGCGGCTGCGGCGGGCCTCGCGGCGGCGGGCGCAGCGGCGTGGCTGGACTATCTGCGCGGGCCGGGTCGGTGGACGCACCTGGGCGGGTTCGTGGAGACTTTGACGACCGGCGGCCTGGGCGAGGTGCTGGCGCGCAAGGGGCTGACCTGGCTGCGGCTGTCGGTAGGACCGGCGGCCGGGTTGGCTGTCGGCCTCCTGCTTTGCGTCTACTTGGGGCGACGCGGGGCTTTCGACGCGCTCAGGACCAAGACCTGGACTGGCGCGGCGCTGCTCCGGCCGACCGTGGCCGGGTTGGTCACCGCCTGGGCGCTCGGCTCGCTGGTCAACGATTCGGGGCTGGTGGTTGCGGTGACCGGGCTGGCCGTGGCCGGCCCGCTGCTGAGCGCCGGATTGGGAGACCCGCCCCGGCTATTGCGGAACAAAAGTTCGAGATATCGGCACTTGAAGAGCGGTAGGCGATGACCGGTGCCTTCTAGCGCGAGTCCGCAGCCTCCTCGTGGCCGGGCGGACGCACGGGCGGACGCCCCCGGCGGGTCATCCGCTTGAGGCCATGCCCCGCCGACCAGAACGCGATCTTGACCCCGCGGGCAGCCAGCGCCAGCATCACGTCCCGGTATTGGGCGGCTCGGTGGCCGGCGCCGCGGACCGTGCGCCCCGAGGGGCGGTGCCGCAGGTCGCACTCCACCTCTTCGACGCTGAAACCCTTGCGGAGCAGGTCGATCGTCATGGCCGTCTCAACGCCCCAGCCGTGCGCCAACGGGGTCGCCTCCTCATAGGCCTCCCGTGTCAGGCAGCGTTGGCCGCTGAGCGGGGCGCGGGCGGTGAAGCCGGTCGCCTTGGCAATGCCTTTGCGGGCCAGTCGGACCACCGCGCCGAATCCCGCCGCCCCGACCTGCGGGGGCAGCACGGCGACGGTGAAGTCGACTTCGCCGTCCGCCACGGGCCGGATCAGGGGCGCCGCGCCCGCCGCCGTGTCGCCCAAGTCCGCGTCAAGGAACAGGAGCAGCCGGGGCGGGTCGCCCTCCACGTCCCGCATGGCGACAATGGCCGCTCCCGTCTCCATGGCGGCCGCCTTGCCCCGGTTGTGCGAATGCCTGACCACCACGGCTCCGGCGTCTTGGGCCTTGCGCCTGGTCTGGTCCTGCGAGCCGTCGTCCACCACCAGGACCAAGTCGACTCTGGGAATGGTCTTCGCGCTGGTGACCGTCGCCGCGATGCGGCCGGACTCGTTCTTGGCGGGGATGACGACAGCGACTCGCTGCGCTGCGGCGACTGGTTCAAGGGGGGACAACGGTCCGCTCACTCCGACCACTTTAGAACTCCCGAGGGCAACATCATCGCCAAATATTATCCCTGAGAGCTTAAAGGTTTGGTAGCGGCGTCGGTGACGCCCGTCCCGCCGCTTGGCCGTTCGCGGTCAGCGCAAAGGTCAGCGCAGAGTCAGGAACCGCGCCACCAGTCCGGCGCGGGACCGGCGCTCGGCCGCGTCGAGGGGCTGGTCGGCCGCGACCGCCTGATCGAGGCGTTCTTTGAACTGGGCCAACGGCTCGGCCAACTCTGCGGCCTTGACGCCGCGCGGCAACTCCCACACGGGGATGACCACGCCCATTGTCCTGAAAGCGCCGGTGTACTTGGCGCCGTCGATCACGCCCGCCTCCCGTTTGGCTTGGAGCCTCGCCAGGGCGTCCAGCAGTTGCTCCTCTTCGAGCCCCAGCGACCAGCGCAAATACTCGCGGCCGTTGAGCTGCGCCCAGTAGGCGCCCGCGACTTCGCCGACCGCCTCGGTCGGAGTGATCTCCTCCGCGAGCCGGACGGCCGTGTCGGCCAGGGTCTTGTCCTCCGGGTCGAGTTCGGTCCAGTACTCGAATGAGTCTTTCAACTCGAAGCTGACCGGTCCGGCCGGGTCCAGCAGGTCCGGCAGCCGCGGACCCGGGTCGCCCAACGGCGCGGGTTTGGCGGCCGTCTTCGGCTCCGCCGCGAGCGCCGCGACTAACGCGTTGCCAAGGTCCTGGGCCACGTCGTCGGAGGGATGCGACGGCTGCAGCGCCACCACCGGGACGCCGTCCGCCCGCTTGTACCCGCGCGCCATGCCGGGCGCCAGGGTGACGAAGTGGACCGGTCCGCCCCCCTGGGATTCGGCCAACGTGGCGGTGGCCACAGCGGCGGGCAGGATCTCCCGCATGGCCACCAGTTCGGCTTCGAGCGGCAAGCCGGCCAAAGGGCGGGCAACGTAAGTCGTCGGGTTTTTCGCCATAGCCATAGAGCGTACCCAAGGCCCGCCGGCCGCCGATGCCGTCCGCGCGCACCCAGCCCCGCACCAGTGAGCGGGGGCCGGCCGGGAAGGGGCCGGGAAGGGGCCGGGAATGGGCCGGGAATGGGCCGGGCGGTGGGTGCCGGGCGGGCCACCCGCGCGGTCGTCCCCGCGCGGCGGGCGGGGCTGGCGCCCGGATGATGGAACGGGCCCCGGGGCCTGTGGGGGCGCGCCGGTTTTCCGATAGGTTTGACCAAGACATTGATTCGACCTAATCTTGAGATGTATCGAATCGATGTATCGCCCTTCTGTTGGCCCCCAAGTCCGTCCGAATCGAGGTGTAGTCCGTGCGCAACCGGTCGCGAGTTCTGGAACTCGCCATCCTGGGCTTGCTGCATTCCGCGCCGATGCACGGCTACCAACTGCGGAAGCGCCTCAACGAGATGCTTGGGCTGCTGCGCCCCTTCTCCTACGGGAGCCTCTATCCGTGCCTCAAGGGGCTGGCCGCGAAAGGACTGATCAACTCCTCGGATGAGGACTCGGACGCCTCCGCTGTCGGAGCCTCGCGGCGCGGGCGGATCGTTTATCAGCTAACCCAGGCGGGCGCGGCGCAACTGGAGTCGCTCCTGGGGGAAGCCGGTCCCGCCTCCTGGGAGGACGAGAACTTCGACGTCCGCTTCGCTCTGTTCGCCCAGACCGACGTGGACACCAGGCTCCGAATTCTAGAGGGCCGCCGCGCGCGGATGGCGGAACGCCTTGACGGCATCACCACCGCCATCAAGCGGGGAAGGCCAGCCGACTCGTACACCAACGAGTTGCAGCGCCACACGCTTGAGCAGGTCGAACGCGAGGTGCGCTGGCTCGAGGACCTGATTGACCAGGAGCGCGGCGCCCGTCGCGCCCAGACCCGCGTTTTTTCATCCGCCGATGCCGCCGTGACTGTCGGCATTGGCCCCACCGCTAGTGACAAACCAACAAAGAAGGAGCACTAATGAGCCCCATCCGGGTCGCCATCGCCGGCGTCGGAAACTGTGCCGCATCGCTGGTCCAGGGCGTCGAGTTCTACAGGGACGCAGATCCGGATTCGACCGTGCCCGGTCTGATGCACGTCCAGTTCGGCCCGTACCACATCCGCGACGTCGAGTTCGTCACCGCTTTCGACGTGGACGCGGCCAAAGTCGGCCTGGACCTGTCCCAGGCGATCGGCGCGAGCCAGAACAACACCATCAAGATCGCGGACGTGCCGTTCAAGGGCGTCGAGGTCAAGCGCGGGCCGACCTTTGACGGCCTGGGCAAGTACTACCGGCTGACGATCGACGAATCGGGCGCCGAACCGGTCGACGTGGTCCAAGAATTGCGGGACAAGCAGGTTGACGTGCTGGTCAGCTACCTGCCCGTGGGCAGCGAGGCGGCCGACAAGTACTACGCCCAGTGCGCCATCGACGCCGGGGTCGCCTTTGTCAACGCCTTGCCGGTGTTCATCGCCTCGGATCCCGTCTGGGCGGCCAAGTTTGAGGCCGCGGGCGTGCCGATCGTGGGAGACGACATCAAATCGCAGGTCGGCGCCACGATCACCCACCGGGTGCTGGCCCGGCTGTTCGAGGACCGCGGCGTGGTGATGGACCGGACCTACCAACTCAACGTTGGCGGCAACATGGACTTCAAGAACATGCTTGAGCGTGAGCGGCTGGAGTCAAAGAAGATCTCCAAGACGCAGGCGGTCACCTCCAACGTCTCCCATCAGTTGCCGGAGCGCGACATCCACATTGGGCCGTCTGACTACGTGGCCTGGCTGGACGACAGGAAATGGGCGTTTGTGCGCCTTGAAGGGCGGGCCTTCGGCGAAGTGCCGTTGAACCTTGAGTACAAGCTGGAAGTGTGGGACTCGCCGAACTCCGCCGGCATCATCATCGACGCCCTCAGGGCGGCCAAGATAGCCAAAGACCGGGGGATTGGCGGTGCCGTGACCAGCCCGTCGACCTACTTCTTCAAGTCGCCCCCGGTCCAGCACGAGGACCGCGAAGGCCGCGAAATGGTCGAGGCGTTCATCCGGGGCGACCTGCAACGTTAGCCGCGCGGCGGCTCAGCCGCCCGCCCGCCTGGCGTTTGGGCGGGACTCCGCTTGCCGTCCATATGCTGGCCCGTTGTTAGTGGCCTGCGTCACAGTTTGCCGTCGAACCTAAGTTGGGACCATGACAGCTGCGACCAAGACCAGCCCAGCCGGGGCCTCCAACCGGTCGAGCAAGGCCGAAGCGCCGGCAGGTGCTTCGGCGAATCATACGAACCAACCGCCCGGATCAAACGCGTCGCCCCAGCCCTCGCGTCAGCGAGCCTCAACCGAGCCTTCCGCAGCCGCGCTGGTTTCACGCTGGCGTTGGCCCGGCCGGCCGCGCGCCCGCGCCGGATCCCGCCATTTCCGCGTCCTTCGGCTCCTTGACCAGGCCGGTTGGGAGCCGGATCAGGTCCAGCGCGAATATCAGCTCAGGCCGGCCGTCGTGGCCCCGTCCGTGTCGCGGCGCCAGCACCACGGTTCGCGCGAGGACCAAGTCGCCTATGTGCTGAACGCCCGCCCTGGCACGCCCACCGCCGTGATCGCGACAGTCGGGTCCCAGCACAGCCCCACAACGGGGCTGCCGCGCGCCATCCGGCAGGCCACGAAGCTCGACGCGCCCTTGGCCTACGCCACCAACGGCAAAGTCGTCGTGGAGCATTTCATCGCCTCGGGCCAGACCCGCCAGGTCGAGGAGTTGGCGTCGCCGCTCCGCGCGTGGCGTTCCTACCTGCGGCTGCACCATCTGCGCCGGGCGGGGGCCCAAATGGTGGCGCAGCCTCTTGACACCGCGATCCTGTCCGCCTCCGGCCAGCCCGTCGAGCTTCGCTACTACCAGACCGCGGCCGTCAACCGCGCGCTGGGCGCGATCAGCCGGGATCAGCGCAGGATTCTGCTCCAGCTGGCGAGCGGGACGGGAACCACTGTGACGGCCGTCGCGCTGATGGCGAAGTTCGCGGACTATCAGTCGCAGACGCGGCCCGGTCGGCCTTGCGGCCTGCTGTACCTGGACGACCGCCCGTTGGCAGGCCAGCCGCAGGAGACTTTGGAGGCGGTGCGGCGATTAGCCGGCGCGACCGGGGCCGACCTGACCGTCGGCTCATTGGGCGACTCCTTTGACCAGCTTGATCCGTCCGCGATCGACTTGGTGGTTGTGAACCTGGCCCACGGCGGGCAGGCCGCCGACCCGGCCACGTGGACAAGCGTGCTCCAGCGCTTTTCGGACGCCTATCAGGTCGGCATAGTCGGGGTGGCCGGGCCGCAGGCCCAGCCCGTCTACCAGTACTTCGGGCGACCCGTCTACCGTTACACCGCCGAACAGGCCCGGTCCGACAACTATTTGACCGCACTCCCCGCAGGCGCGCCGGACCCGGCCGACTCCGGACCAGACGAACTCGACTTGGCGGCGATCTTCGCGGGGGCCGGCGGCCTCCCGGCGGGCGCCAACGCCTGCCCGGCGGGCGGCCCGTCTGGCGGGGCGTCCGCGCAACGCGCACACGGTTCGGGCGCTTCGGCGCATCGAGACGCCAGGGTGCGGGGCGCTGCCCAAGGCAACGCTGCCCAAGCCACCGCCGCCCAGGGGACGCTTCGGGCGGGTCCGCCAAACGCCGCCGGGCGCGGGCCGAACCGCCAGGTCCGGCGGCCGGAGGATCCGGTGAAAGTGGCCGTGCAAATCCGCCGCTCCGTGGAATACGCCAATCTGGCGGCGGGCCAGGACGCTCTGGCGGCCGAGTTGGTCGCCCTGCTGCAATTGGCCGACCGCCCCGGTCCCGTCGGCCGGGCCGCCGCCCAGCGCGCGGACCAGTTGGCCGAACTGGAGATCCTGGCCGAACTGGAAGACCAAGTGGGCGGCGAACAGGCCATCCTGCGCCACATCGCCCTGTTGAAACAACTGCTGGCCAACTCCTGACCGTTCCCCACGGGGCCCACGTCTGTCCCGATCGCTCAAACTGGTGACGCGATATCGCTCAAACCTGGGGACGCGCTTGCGCCGCCGCCGGGCTGGATAAGCGGGGCCTGGGGGACGGCATCGGCGGCAAGAGCGGCGCCGGGAGCCCCGCAAAGGTGACGAATGTGTGACTGGCGAGGCGATTGTCTGGCGCGGGCGGTACAGTAGGCCGAGTGACAACGCCCCCCGAGTTGAGCGTCGACCTTGAGCCCCCGGCGGCCCGTTGGTCGCGGCTGCAACCGTGGCTTTCACTGGCCGTGCGGCTGGGCCTGGCGGCGGTGACGCTGCTGGCGGCCATTCCCAAGCTGCGCGACCTGCGCGGCAGCGGCTTGTCCGTGGGGTTGTATAGGATTTTCCCGACGCAAATCAACCAATTCATCGGGGTCGCGCTCCCGATCATCGAGCTGACCTTGGCGGTGTTGTTCCTGACGGGCCTGCTGAGCCGGTATGCCTCGGTGGTTTTCGGGCTGATGCTGGTGGCGTTCATCGCGGGGATCATTTCCGCGTGGGCGCGGGGGCTGAACATTAACTGCGGGTGCTTTGCGATCGGGACCGAACTCGCCGCCGGCGAGCAGGCGAAATACGGCGTGGAGATTCTGCGGGATGCCGGGTTCCTGGCCATGACGGCGTTCTTGGCCATTTGGCCCCGGTCGGTCGCCTCGCTCGACAACTTGTTCGGGCTGAATCCGGGCGGCGGGTTGGCGGCGGAACTCATCGACATCGGCGAACTCGACGAAGACGAGGACGACGGCGAAGACGACGGGGACAGCGGCGACGGCCAGGAGGGCGGCGAAGACGTCAGCGGGGGCGGGGACCAAACGGCAGGCGACTCGGACGAAACGGCGGGACCAGACGCCGGGGCCGAGCGGTGAAACCGAAGGAAGAAGATGGCAGATAACAAGAAGGCGGGCAAAGGCCAGGCGGCCCAGCGGAACCGCGACGCCGCTCGCGCGCGGGCAGAGGCCGAACGGCTGAAAGCGGCCCAAGCCGCCAAGGAGAGGCGCACCAAGCTGATCGCCATCATTGCGGGCGTGGTGGTCGTCATGGTGGTCGCAGTCGCGGTTGTCCTTGTGCTCCGGCAGGCCAGCAAATCGAGCTTTGACGAAATCGGGGCGCGCCCGCCCGGGGCGATCGAGGCCGGATCGATCGTGATAGGGCAGGATCTGGTCCCTGGGGGCCAGCCGGCTGAAGGTAAAGAGGTCGTCGTGGTGCGGATCTATTCCGACTACATTTGCCCGGCCTGCGGGTCCTTGGAGAGACGGCTGAGCGGAAAGCTGGAGGAACTGGCGGCGTCCGGCAAGATCAAGCTTGAGGTCCAGCCCGTGGTGTTCCTGGACTACCAATCGCAAGGCTCCGAGTATTCGACCCGTGCCACCAACGCCGCCATGACCGTGGCCAAGTACGCGCCGGAGAGCTTCTTGGCGTTCCACGCCAAGCTGTTCGAAACCGGCACCCAGCCGTCCGAAGGCACCGAGGGTCTGACCGACGAGCAACTGGTCGAAGTGGCCCAAGGGGTTGGCGTCCCCGAAGACGTCACCGCCAAGTTTGCGGACAGGGAGTTCGCGGCCTGGCTTGAGTACACCACGCAGCAGGCTGTATCTGACGGCGTGGGAGGCACGCCGTCCATGTGGATCGGCAAGTCGGACGGCAAGCTGACCCAAGTCAAGAACGCCAACGCGGTCAACCTGGATGACGCGATCGCACGGGTCCTGGCTGGCGACAGCCCGGACTGACACCCTGAAGGCGCGATCATGAGCGACAAGAAGCCCCAGGGCGCGGCAAAGCGGCCGGCTGGGCCGGCCAAAGGCCTGACCATCGAAGAGCTGATGCGGCAGCGGGCGCGGCAGACCCGGCAACGGGCACTGGTGATCGGCGCGGTGGTGCTGGTCCTGGTGGCCGTAGCCGTGGCCGTGGCCGTGATCATGACCCGGCCGTCTTCCGCTCCGCCGGGGCAGCCGCCGACCGGCGCCAGCGGGACGCAGCAGGCGACGGGCGACGCGGACGCGACCCAACCGCCGGGGGCCCAGGCGTCCGGCGGCATCCTGATTGGGCAAGACCTGGTGCCGGGAGGCCCGGCCCCGGCGGCTGACCAGGCCGTGACGGTCGAGGTGATCAGCGATTTCGTGTGTCCGTGGTGCGGGCTGTTGGAGCAGGCGCACGGCCAGGCGCTCGCGGCCAAGGCCCAGGCGGGCGAAATCCGCCTGATCATCCATCCGGTCAACAACTCCAACCTGTCGGCGCTGAACGACAACTACTCCTGGCGGGCCATGTTGGCGGTGGACACGGTAGCGGCCCTGGAGCCGGACAAGTTCTGGGCCTTCCATGAGGCGCTCTGGGAGAATCAGCCGGAAGAATCGCAAACCAGCGGCGACCTGACTGACGAGGCGATCGCGGATTTGGCCGCGGGCGCGGGCGTCAGCCAGGCCACAATCGACCGGTTGACCGCGTCGCCTGTGGAGGAGTGGGGGCGTTGGTCGTCAGACCAAGGCTTGACTCTGGCCGGGGGAACCCCAACGGTGCTGATGCACTTCGCCGGCTCCCAACCGGAGGTTTGGAACAATTGGCTGCTGGAGGCCACCAACGAAGCGGGCGAGTCGGGCTATGTGCCCGGCGACTTGGACAAGGCCATCGCCAACGTCAAGGACGGCAAGAAGCCAGACGCCGAGTAACCTTGGGAGAGCTTTCCCGCTCCTCCAGCAAGGGCCGGAAGGCCCGCGCCACCTTAGCTCAGTTGGTAGAGCTCCCGCCTTGTAAGCGGACGGTCATCGGTTCGAGTCCGATAGGTGGCTCAAACGCACTGGCCAGAGACTTGCCGGTGTGGCTCATTAGCCCTACATCAGTTCCAACCCTCCATTTACCCTCCACTTTGGATTTCGAACCCAGCGCGCATCGCTCTGGCATTCGGGCCAAGACTCGCTTGGCTGTGCGGCACTTGACTTGGAAGGACCAACCAACGGGTCGAACGAGAAACGGGCGAGAGGCCAGGTGGCCAAGGTCACGCCGTCATGACCGACCTGACCTGCTAACCTCCGGACGAACTCGAGGGCACCATCAGCGGCTTCCGGAACGCCAGCGGTATACCTGAGCCAACGCCCTGACGTCTTTCGGGTTGACTCCCTTGATGCTCGGTAGATCCTTAGCGCCGACCAGCCCGGACTCCAGGTAGGCGATCTCTTTCTCGGTGAGGACGGGCACCCTGACCTCGAATGCACCTTCCCTTGTGCGGGTGAAGCCGAGGTCGTCGAAGCGGCAGGTTTCGATGGTACGGTCGAGGGAAGGACTCGTGACAATACCACCCCATGTGAGCATCTTTGCGTCGTCTTGGTAATGAAAGTTGAACAGCTGACGAAAAGGCGAACCGTGTGCAGATCTTCCTGCGGCATGCGCCGTCGCTTCAAGGACACGTCGCTCAACTTGTGCTGGTCCCCATGCTCTCATGTCATCGTTATTGAGCCCGTCCTCGACGAGATCGCCAAGATTGTCGCGCAGGTTGGCTAGGCGTTCACGCAATGGAACACCGGTGGCTGCGCCATTCACCGTAACGATGACGACGCTGCCAGGAAGGCATGACCGCACAACGTAATCGACGTCGCGGAGTATGTCGGTTGTCAGCATGTCGGTGTAGTCCAGCCAGACGATTGCGAGTCTCCCCCAGTCAACTTGCGGGAGCTGGTCACGCGCCTCGCCCATCAGAATCTGGATGCTCTTGTATGGCCTGTTGAAATCTAGGCGATGTTGAATGTTGGTGTCCCGTTCGATGCTGGTCATCAATGCGACGCCGAGTCCGCGGTGAAACTCCACGAAGTCGACGAACTCCAGTCCGCCGAATCCCACGTATTGGTAGTCTTCTAGAGGCGCGATGGCTGTCAGGCGTCGGCAAGCGTCGACGATCATCGTTCGTTGAGCGGCCTTTGCGGGCCGGAACTCGTATAGCCGCGCCATCAGCCGACTTCTTGATCGTAGAAGTAGTCGAAGGTGAGCCGCCCTACTTCTGAGCCGCTGGTCGCTCCGAGTGCCGCTGCGACCTCTGCGTACCGATCAGAATCCACCTGATATTGGATACGTTGGATCCTCGATGTTGGCGGATCCTTTGGCTTGGGGGGCGGTGGAGGCGGCGTGACCATGCGCGGCGAAGTCGAAAGCTCGCTGATCGGCTGGTCTGGTGCCCTATCCAGGGCATCGAGCAGTGCGGGCTTCGGGTCACCGCCTTGTACACGCGCCCGGACAGCCTTCGCTTGGTTGATCACGGATTGCACAGCAACGAGAGCCGTCTTCATTTCGGACTGCACCTGGCGGAACACATGCGAATCGCGGTCGACGGCGGTCTTGGTCGTGTTCCAAGGAAGGAGACGGGCGTCATCTGCTGAGAGGTACACGAAGCCCCGGAACAGTCGGTATTGGGGATGGTAGGCGGCTCCAGGGTTGCCCCATCCGGTGAGTTGGGTCCGATCTGCGGCCAAGAGCAATCGGTCGTTGCAGAAAAGATACCATCCTGCGTCTCCAGGATCTTGAAAACTCTCCGCACGGCCGTCGTCTTCAGCTTCTGCGTCCTTTCCCCGTTGTGGCGGTGCCACAGTGCCAGCGTAGAGCTTGACATCGACTAGCTCACCGTTTCTTGCGTCGACTTGGAAACTCTTGACGACTGGTTTCACTACTTCGGAGGCTTGCAGCGACGGCCGCGAAGCCACCAGGGGCTGACCATCATTGACGTAGATCTGGAGGCCGCTCTGGATTGATTCCTGGTGCCGAACGCGCAGTTCAGCGCGTAGTGCCCGCATGACCGTTGGGTCGTCCAAGTCATCTTGAACGCTCGGATGGAGGCTCGTAACCGAAATAGTCGTGCCCGCTTCCACATTGTCCGGCAGGTGAATGCCATCATCGACGCGGCTGAACTCGAATGTCCAGTCGTCACCACGGGCGGCCCACTCTTCGACATCGACGCACAGATCGAAGCTGGAGTCATGGCCAGTGCCGCCGTGATCACGGTATACAGATTCGACGCGAAAGGCACGCCCAAGTTTGAATATGGCTCGCTTCATGCCGACGCCGAACTGCCCGACCGACCGCTTGACGCCCGCGAAGTCCTTGGATCGACCGAAGCGGAATGCGTAGTGCCTGGCGATGTCACTGGAGATACCACCCGAGTTGTCCGAAATCTTGACGCCGGCGTCGTCGAATGCGATTCGAACCCACTGACCGGACAGGTCGCCATCAGGGTGCAGACTCCTAGCGCCGTCGACGCTGTTGTCTACGAGGTCAACGATGGCAGGTAGCAACTCAATGTCTTTGGTCAGCATCTCTATGAAGAAGCGCTTCTCAGCGCCAGCATCGATCATCTTGCTGGTGTCGGGAGCCGTCATGCGTCCATGATCGCAGATCAGTGCTACCTCGTGGTGCAGACACGATGGCTGGCCTGCATAAGCCGGGGGACGCGAGGTGGGATGATCTATGTGTGCCAGCTTCCCCTGTTCGTGTGCCCCCGAACAGGCCGGTGGCCGTCGACCTCTTCGCGGGCGCAGGCGGGTTGAGCCTCGGGTTTGAGCAGGCTGGGTTTGACGTGGTTACAGCGGTGGAGTGCGACCCGGTGCATGCGGCCACCCATGCGTTCAACTTCCCGCAAAGCCAGGTGTTGTGTCGAGATGTCTTGGAGCTATCGGCCGATGACTTGCGCAAGACGATCAAGACAGCGCTCGAGAAGACTCGTCCAGGCGCTGCGTGGGACGGACAAGTCGACGCCATCATCGGTGGGCCGCCTTGCCAAGGCTTCTCGATCGGAGGCAGGCAAGAACAGGGAGACCCCCGCAATCGCTTGTTGTTGCAGTTCGTCAGGTTGGTCGAGGAACTCAAACCCCGGACGTTCTGCTTGGAGAACGTTGCCGGCCTGTTGAGTGAGAGGTTCGACGATGCACGTCAGGAAGTGTTCGAGAGGCTCGCTCACGCTGGATACGCCATGTCTGGAACGGACACGCCAGTCAATAGCCTCGACTTCGGAGTGCCCCAGTCGCGTCGGCGCGTCGTTGTCCTCGGTGCGTTCGGAAGTGATGCCCCTTCACTCCCGCTTCCCGTCGTCTCGAGGACCTCGGTTGAAGATGCGCTTGATGGTCTTCCCTCGCCGGTTAGGTATGCAGAGTTGTCTGCCTCTGATGAGGTCAGCTTGTTGCCTGACGACATCGAGCGTCGCTTCGCGACCGCTAGTCCCTACGCCAGGGGCCTTGCCGGAATCGATCAGATCCCGGGAGACAGGTCCAGGCCTCGCATGTGGGAGCCATCGCGCTTGACGGGTTCCCGCCGGACCAAGCACACCGACGCCACTGTCGGGCGGTTCGCCGCGACTCCGCCGGGCACGGTGGAGCCCAAGAGTCGTCTGTACCGACTTCCGTTGTCTGGCCCAGCCCGGACGCTACGAGCGGGTACAGGACCTGAGCGTGGCTCGCATACGTCTCCTCGTCCAATTCATCCCGTGGAGGATCGTGTCATTACCGTGCGGGAGGCGGCTCGGCTTCACGGATACCCCGACTGGTTCCGTTTCCACACGACAAACTGGCACGGTCATCGCCAAGTAGGGAACAGCGTGCCGCCCCCTCTCGCCCAAGCGGCTGGATTCGCTCTCCTTGATTCTCTAGGAGGGCCGCCGATTCCGTCGGAGGCCGCGATCCCTCTTGGAGACGCATCGCTGCTTGTTCTTCCGTGTAGCAAGGCGCGGGCCGCGATTATGACCATGTGAGGCGGGGTCGGCATCGGGGTTGCGAAGCGTGTGTGCCCGTGACGCCGCCAGGCAATCGAGGGCGCGGTTGACTGCGGGGTGGGCATTCTAGGACCTTTGCGGCAGTCGCGGCTCTCAACTTCGAATCTCGAACTCCGCGAATACGGAGCGGGTGTCGGGGCCGAGGTCGGGCGGCGCGGTGTAGTGCTTGGCGGTGGTGGCCGATGACGAGTGGTCGAGTTGGGCGCGGGCGACATCCAGCCCGAATTCCTCGCCGACCAGTGTGGCGGCTGTCTTGCGAAAGGTCTTGGGCACCACCCAAGCCCATTCCGGGTGGCGTTCGCAGAAGTTGCGGAATTGCCGGTCATTGTAGTGACCTCGCGGGGGCGCTCGGTCAGGGTGGGGAACACCAGGTCCCATTGGCCGCCGGGCAGGGCGTTGACGCGCCGCGCGGTGAGCATTCCGAGTGCCCACGAGGCGAGCGGCTTGCGGGAGCGTTTGCGTCCTTTGGTTTGCTCCCTGACCAGTCGAGTGCCCTTGTGACGGATGATCTTGCCGGTGATGGCGACGGTGCCGGCCTCCAAGTCCACGTCTTCCCAGCGGATGGCGAGGACCTCGCCGGTGCGACATCCGGTGGTGTGTAGGGTCGGCCACGCGGCGCGGTGCCGGTTGCTGGGTCCGTTTCCGCGTGGCCTCCCCCCAAACCGGACGTGACGGTTTCCTGTCATCCGGCTTTCCAATTGGTGGTTTGGACGTGGCGGGCCGGTCAGCGTGGATGGTGGCATGGCATGGTGCGCAGACGATGAGCGTTTTGCGCCGCATGCGTGCCATTTGCCGGGCCCAGGGTGGCGGGTCGGGGGCGTTGAGGGCTTTGAGGCTTCGGACCTGGTGGGCCTCGACCTCCCGTCCTCTCGCGCCGCATAGCTCGCATCTCCCGGCTTGGAGCCGGGCGACGAGTTCGCGGCGTTTCCATGGTCCCTCGCGGGGGATGTAGTCGGCCAGGTGGGCCGATTTGTCCCGTTTGAGGGGGATGCCCCCGAACCTTGCGACCAGTGGTTCCCTGCCCTGCCGCCCGATCCGGGCTTCGAAGGCGGTGCGTTTGCCGTGGGGCGTGTCGATAACGGTTTTGTGTTTCCGCCTCATCGCCTTCACGGTGGAGTGGTGTTTGGCGGCGAGGGTGCGCAGCATGGACAGTTCCATTGTGTTGCGCAGCCGGTGCGGCCGGAACACGTCTCCCGCCAGCAGGTAGTACTGGACGAACCCGCGGTATTCGGCCCCGTAGGCGGCGACGATCTGGTGATCGGTTTCGTTGACCAGCTCGGCGCGGTGGGCCGGTTTGCCTTTCGACATGTACTCGCGGGCTTTGGCGGTGATCTTGTCCCTTGGCAGGCGCAGCCGGACCCGGCGGGTCGTCGCGCGTCTGCCGGTGGTGATCTTTTCACCTATCGGGACGGTGATCTCGTAGCCGAGAAACCTAGCCGCCCGGGTGGCGGCGTGCGTGATCAGGGTCTTCTCAGGGGAAATTTCCAGTTTGAGCTCGTCGCGCAGGAAACGCTCCAGTTCGGCCTTGATCTGCTCGGCTTCGGCCTTCGGGCCGGCGAACCCGAAGAGGCTGTCGTCGGCATAGCGGCAGTACCGCAGCCTCCGGTAGGCGGGGTCGTCCGGCTGATGGGAGGGCATCAGCCGCATCGACGCCAACGCGTCCGCGGCTTTCCGCCTGTCCCCCCCTCTGCCGGGCTCGCCGCCTCGCCTCTTTGGCTCGGGCGTAGGCCGGGTTCAGCCTGCGCCTCCCGCCTCGGGTGTGCCTCGGTATCAGCTCGTTCTCGACGTGCTTGTCGAGCTTGTCCAGGTAGATGTTCGACAGGACCGGCGAGACGCCAGACCCCTGGGGCGCCCCGGAAAGGGTCGCCCCCCAGGTGAAGTCCTCCAGGTACCCGGCCTCCAGCATCCCTTTGACCAGCCTGAGGAACCGCTGGTCGTGGACGCGTTCCGCCAAGATGCCCAGGAGCACCTCGTGGTCGAGGCTGCCGAAGCAGTCCTTGATGTCCGTCTCGACGAACCAGGCGGCGCCGGTCCACACGCGCTGTATCTCGCGCAGCGCGGTGTGGCACCCCCTGCCCGGCCTGAACCCGTGCGACCGGTCCGAGAACCCCGGCTCGTAGTACGCCTCCAGCAGCAGACGCACCACCTCCCCGGTGATCTTGTCCCGCCACGGCGGTATGCCCAACGGCCTCGTCCCGCCCGACTTCTTCGGTATCCGCACCCTGCGGACCGGTTGAAACCGGTACCTCTCGGCGCGCATATCGCCGATGATCTGGTTGATCTTGGCCATTGACATCCCGTCGGCCGTCTCCCCGCCCACCACGGGAGCCATGGCGCCGTGGTTGGCGTACACCCTCCCGTAGGCGACCAGGTACAGCCCCGGGTTGAACAACTGCCTGTAGAGCCGTTCCACCGGCAGGCCACGCCTGCCCCGCTCACGTAGAACAGTCAGAACCGTTTCGGCGTCTTGTATTCCGCATACCTCCCGACCCGCATGTTCGTTTACCTCCAATCTGGGCCGCTTCGCCCTGCGCCTGGCTTTCCCAGGCTCTCTGGCCGGGCGTTGCTCCGGCGACTACTACCGGCCCTCCGTCGCCATAGGACACCGCGTCCCTTAGGCGATCCCGTGTTCGTGCGCGCTGTACGTGTCTAGCGTGGTTTAGGCGCCCCGTCCGTCTCCTTGCGCGCCCTCGCTGGGCGCTGCCCAGCGCCCGGGGAATGAGCGGCCCCCGTCCACCGGGGCCGCCCAGGCGCTGGCGCCGGTCACAGATGCCTTTCCGGCGGACGACGCGCCTTCATCGCTGGAGACCGGGGTTCAAGCAGTGCGGCCTTCGCCCTGCCACGCGGGTCTCCCCGGCGCGCCGCCCCAGGCATCTGGGCCCGGCCGCAGGTTTATCTGGCATGCTGTTTTCCTTTCCGGCCTTTCGGCCTCCAGTGAGCCATCAAACCCAGGGACACTTCCCCGAATCCCTCCCACCTACGGTGGGAATACAGCGCGCCGCTTGCACGGCGCACCGACGGTCACGTTATTGAGCCGGGGCACGTCACGTTATTGAGCCGAACGCGCGTCACCGACTTGAGCCACCTGCGGCGCCGATGACCTCCTCCTCAGCCTCCCGACTCCCGTGAACGGCGGTGGCTCAATAACGTGACACCGACCGGTTCAATTCACTGAGTGTCGACGGGTGGCAAGCATCAGGTCTCCGTTGGGGGATCTGGTGGGGGTGTTGGCCGCGTTGGCGGCCGCGGCGGGCGGGCGTTGGCGGCGCCCGGCTCCGCCGTGGGTGTGGGCGGGCGCGGCGGCGTGCCGGTGCCGGCTGTTGCAGGCTTCGTGGTGGGCGGGCGGGGCGCCACACGAGCTGGCCCCTACGCCGGCGTGGTTGGCGGGGGCAGGCTCGGCGTCGGGCCCGTGACGCGGGCCCGACGCCCCCGGGGAGGGGGATCAGAGCATGGCGGAGACGATTTCGAGGTCCGAGCGGGCCGACCGGACGGCGATGTGGCGGTGGGGGGTGATCCGCGACGCGATCGACCCGGTCATCGGTTCGAGTCCGATAGGTGGCTCCAGCGCACTAGAGCAGCCTCCCCTGAACGGCGGGTGGTGCCTGCCGTAATTGACCGCATGCGGGACGGCTGGGCGAACTTCGAGGCTTCAGGGCGTGGTTCTTATGCGGCTTCGCGTGCGGCCGCGTTGTCCGGCGTTCCCAAGGGCACCGTCTATGAATGGGCGCGCAATGGGTTGGTTGTGCCGTCGGTCTCCCCGACAAGAGAAAAACTGTGGTCCTACCAAGATTTGTTGGCCTTGCGAGCCGTGCACTGGCTACGCATGCGCAAGGAGACCGAAGCGATTCCCGCCAGCCCGATGGAGCAGGTGCGCCGGGTTCTGGAGGAGTTGGTGCGATCCGGTGATGATCCCTGGGCCGGTCTCGGTTCCCGCATCTCGGTGGACCGGGACGGCCGCATATTCGTAGACCGCGAGGAGGATAGCCGAACCGACGCTTACGGGCAAGGGGCCCGGGACTATGGGGATAAGGTCAACTTGATGGCCGCGATCGGCGGCAGTCCTGGCCTGGTGGCGCCTTCGGAACACATCCGAATATCCCCGTCACGTCTGACCGGCGAGCCGCACCTGACCGGGACGCGGATCGGCACTCTGACATTGGCGGCCCTGGCCGGCGACGGGTACCAGGCTGACGGCATCGCGCGACTGTACAACTTGCCAGTGACAGAGGTGGCGGAAGCCCTCGAATATGAGTTGCGGTTGGCGGCGTGACCTTCCGGGTGGCCCTTGACCAAAACCTCCCCAGCAACCTGGTCGCTGCGATCGGGGGGGCAACGCCGCCGGGGCGCTCCTATTGGAGCTGTCGAACTTACCCCGCGTCTTCCAGGACAAGAAGCGGCGCGTGCTCGACCTCCACTACCAGCCTCGGCGCGCGAGCGACGCCTGGGACTACATGAAACAAATTGCCGCCCGAACCCGAACAACGGCTGACGAGCCATATGCCGCTACCAAGCCGACGGAAGGCGAGATGACATCGCAAGTGCTGTCGTGAGCGCGGTGCAGCGCACAGGCGTCCTCAAGTCTTGACCCCAGCGGGACGTGGCTCGGTTTGGACGGATCGTTCGCGAGCCGATCTGACGGGCACGGACCAGAGCCCCGGCGCACGATGCCGTCCGCCCGCGTCCGTCCGCTGGTTGGGCACCCAGCGTGGTCCCGTCGGGTTTCTTCCGGCGGCCGGGTAGCCTGCCACACCAGCTAGTGGTCTTTGGGCCGTAGCTGATTCAAGCCACAGCGCGAGCAGATGAATTCGGGGGATGACATGGCAATTGGCGGCAATGGGACGAGGGGGACCAAACGGCGGCGAATCGCCGTGGCGGCGAGCGGGTTGATCGCGGCGGTTGCGGTGGTGGCGCCTCCCGCCAGCCCGGATCAGGCGGTCGGCAAGGTCCCGGCGCCGGGTCCGGATGAGGCGGTTGTCACGGTCAAGATGGGCGGGGTGCGGGACCCGAAAACCAAGCTGGTTCAGCCGCCGCCCGCCGGCGCGCAGCTTCAGCTTTACGAAGGCGACTCGGCGGCCGGGTCGGGAGCCGCATTGAACGAGCCGTGGGCCACCTGCACAGCGGACGCGGATGGAGACTGCTCCTTCACCATTCCCGACACGGGTGTGGGCGGCGCCAATCGCGATCGCCGTTTCTGGATTGGCCAGGTCAAGGCACCGGACGGGTATTACGCCGATTCGGAGATCGTGACCAGCGCCGACGGGGCGACTTTTCAGGACACCCCTTACGAATTCCAGACGGGTGTGGGGCTGCGCGGCGGGCAGGCTTACTCTTCGGCCGCGGATTTCATGGTGAATGCCCCTGGCGTGCGGGTTTCCAGCGGCCTTTGGTTGGACTCATTGGAGAATCCGCCTTTCCCGGACCGTTGCGGATTGAACGTGGCTTTGGTGCTGGACTTGTCCGGTTCTGTGGCGGACTCGAACGCCGAAGGCACCTTGAAAGGGGCGGCGACCGCGCTGGTCGACGCGCTCACGGAGACGCCTTCCCAGGTGGCGTTGTTCACGTTCGGCTCGCGGGCTCCGGCGCGGGGGGAGAACAACATCAACCGTCCGTTGACCCCGGTCTCCACGGTGGAGGGCGCCGGGAAAGTCAAGAACTGGATTGACGGGATTTCGGTGCCGGTTCCGCATGAGGCCACCAACTGGGACCGCGGCCTTATGCAGGTCGCGGAGACCTCCGACCAGTTCGACGTGGTGGTGGTCGTGACGGACGGCAACCCGACCCGGTACGGGACGGGCGGCCTTGGGACCGGGATCCTGACCCGGTTCATCGAAATGGAGAACGCTGTGTTTTCCGCGAACGCAGTCAAATCCGTCAAGAGCGCGCGGATTGTGGCCATTGGCGTGGGCGACGGGGCGACCGGCATCCCCGGCGACAACTTCGCGGCGATCTCCGGCTCCATCACCGGGGACCAGGATCCCCTCCGCAACGACTATTTCCAAACGGGTTGGGACCAAGCCGCCCAGGTCATCGCATCCGTGGCGCAGGCCGGCTGCGCCGGGTCTTTGAGCGTGGTGAAGCAGATTGTGCCCCAGCTCAACTCGGACGGCGATGTGACCGGTTCGCAGCCGGCGGCGGGTTGGGAGTTCTCCGTGACTGGCGCCGGCCTGACGCCGGCCAAGACCGGGTTGACCACGGCTCTGGGCACCGGCGCGGACTCGACGGAGTTCACGTTGGATCAACTTGACGGCCCAGGGCGCCTCATAGTGGCCGAAAACGTCGGCGACGACTACGACTTCTATCCCGTCAAAGGGGCGGACGGCATCGACCACAACGCCGAATGCGTGAAACTGGGCGGCGGGACCCCTGAGCCGCTGGCGGTGCGGGACGAGGGCGAAGCCTCTTTCTCGGTCGCGGCGGACGCGGAAGACGTGATCTCCTGCACCGTCTACAACCAGCATCAGGCGACCCCGCCGGCGTCCATCAGGGTGTCCAAGAAGTGGGTGCTGCGCCAAGTCGACGCGGACCGCCAGCCGTTGGCGGGCGTCCCGGACCAGGTGTTCGACGAGGGAAGCCAGCCGGGGCAGTTCCAGGCGGGGCTTAACGCGACGCTGGCGGCAGACCCTGGCGTGGCCAACTACACGGGGCTGACTTGGGGCGCCGAATACGCCGGCATGACTAAAGGGGCGCGGCTGTCGCTGACGGAAGACCCGGCGGCGCGCGCGCCGAGCGGCTGCAACGTGGTCGCCAGCATGGTGACAGGGCAGCCGGACGGTTCGGGCGGGATCGACACTGGGATCACGCCGGTGGCCCTGGCCGACTACGAATACGACTTGGAGGCGGGGCTGAACGAATTCCAGGTCACCAACACGGTGGCCTGCCTGACGCGGCTTTCCCTTTACAAGACGGTTGATTCGCGCGCGCCCGCGCCGCCGCCCTCCGCCGAATGGACGCTGCGGGCGATCCCCTTGGCGGACCCGGCCGAGACCGGCGGGCCGCCGCTGGCGGGACCACGCGGAAACTATGACGAAACCGACACCACGACCGCGCCGACCGGTCCCGTGACGCCGGGGTGGACCTACGCTCTCGCCGAGTCGGGCGGCGACCCGCGTTACGTCCAATGGTCGGTGCAGGACCCGGCCGAGCCGTTCCCGGACCAAGCCACGGGGAGTTGGATCTGCAACCTGGAGATCGACGGGGAGATTTTCGAGGACCCGTCCGGTTGGCTCTCGGAAGGTCTGCGCGGCGCTGTGGCCGTGCCGTGGGGCGGCCATGTGCACTGCATAGCGGTCAACTACACCGGCAACTTGACCATTGAGAAACGGGTTCGGGGTGGTTCGGCGCAACCTGGCGACTGGACTTTCACGGTCACCCCGGTGGGGGAGGTGCCTGCGGGTCTGACCGCCTTGGCGGCCCAGCCGGCGGGGGGCACGGTTCACTTGCGGCCGGCCCAGACCTACAAGCTGAGCGAAGACTCTGGCGGCCCCGCGAACTACGTCCTGGATTCGGTCGACTGCGTTTGGGACGAACTGGACGGGACCGAACGGACCCAGCATTTCACCGCGCCGCCCGAACTGGCGGTCGGCATGGGCGGCAGCGCCACTTGCACGTTCAACAACCGCGCTGTGGCGCAGGTCGGCATAGCCAAGAGCGATTCGCTGACCCCCAAGTCGGTTCCCGGCGCCGGTTCTCGGTTCGACTACCACTTGGACGTCACCAGCGACGGCGCCGCGGCCGCCCAGTCCGTCGTTGTCTCCGATGCCGTGCCGCCAGGTCTGCGCATAGTCTCGGTTAGCGCTGAGGGCTCCGGTTGGACGGACTTGACCAGCGGCAACGACCTGCGCCTGACCAATCCGTCTCTGCCCGCGGGGCGGTACCGGGTGACCGTCACCGTTGAGGTGACAGCGGCGCTGGACGTCACCAAAGATTTGGTCAACGAGGCCTGCGTCGGCGCGGCGAACGATGCCGCCACCGCCGACGTCTGCGCGTCCGACACGGTTCCGGGTGGCCCGCCGCCAGCCACTCAGCCGCCGACGACCCAGCCGCCGACAACGCAGCCCCCAACGACCCAGCCCCCAACGACGGGGCCGCCGACAACGCAGCCCCCAACGACGGGGCCACCGACGACCCAGCCCCCGACGACCCAGCCGCCGACTTCTGCGCCTGCCTCCCCGCCCCCGACAGGGCCCGCGCCGAGTTCCTCATCCGGTCCGCCCACGGGTTCGGCCAGCACGCCTCCAACCGATTCGGGCTCGCCGCCGGGCCAAGGAGCGAACCCGTCCGGGAACCAGCCGGGAACAGGTGACGGTCAACCGCCAAAGCAGGGCGGGGGTCTGCCTCGCACGGGGGCCAGCGAACTGGGCTGGATGACGGGTCTGGCCGCGATTGCCCTCCTGGCTGGGGCCTCATTGTTAGCAGCCCGCCGCCGCGCCCGCCAAAGCGGGCGCTGACGGCTCAGCTCTGGGGGTCCGCGTTCGCGCGCCGATTGCGGCGGATGGGCCATCCGGCCGGGATCAGAGGTGCGGCCGGATGACCAGGCGCGTCAGGCCGAGCCGCTCGTAGATCTCGTCCCATTCATCCTTGGGTTGGTCGGGAGGCGCGGCGTGGCAGGTGACCGGGCCGGCGTCACTGTGCGCGAGAACCGTTTCGGGGGTGAAGGAAGTGGTCGGCGTTGTGGCCAACACCGGCGCGGTCGAGAAAGTTGGCAGCTCCGGCTCCGCCGCCACGTCAGCATCAGCCGGCCAGTCCGCGTCGTCGAACTCCTCCGCGGAAACGGGGACGGTACCGTTTTCGGCCGCCGAATCAACGGCGAAATGCGCGGGCGGCTCCTCGGCGAAAACGGGGACGGTACCAGTTTCCGCGGCGGCGTCAACCGCGCCCGGCGGGAAAGGCCCTTCCAAGTAAATAGGTACCGTCCCCGTTTCCGGCGGGAAAGGCCCCTCCAGGGAAATAGGTACCGTCCCCGTTTCCGTCCCCGTTTCCGGGTCGGCCTCGGCCGCGGGCGGTGGGGCTTGGTGGGCCAGCGCGGCCTCGCGGGCGCGCAGGCGGTCTTGGCGGCGCGCCTCCAGGCGCGCCGCGCGGCGCGCCTCGCGCCGGTCATGCGCGCGCGCCTCAAACCGGTAGAGGACCGGCACCACCAACAGGGTCAAAGCCGTCGAAGTGACCAGGCCGCCTATGACGACCAGCGCCAACGGCTTCGAGATGAACGAGCCGCCGCCGCCCGTGACCCCCAACGCCATCGGAATCAGCGCGAACACCGTCGCGGCGGCGGTCATAAGCACCGGTCGGCACCGCTTGCGCGTCCCCTCCTCGATCGATTCGTCCAAAGGCCGTCCCGCCCGGCGGTATTGATTGATGAGGTCGATCAACACAATCGCGTTCGAAACCACTATCCCGACCAGCAACAGCAATCCGATGAACGCCGGCACGCCCAACGGCGTGCCGGTCAACACCAGCGCCAACAGCGCGCCCGTCGCGGCGAACGGGATCGCGATCAACAAGATGAAAGGCTGAACCAGGGACCCGAAGGTCGCCACCATGATGATGAACACGATCAAGATCGCGACCATCAGCACGGCCGCCAGGTCGGCGAAGGCTTGGTTCATCTCCGCCGCCACGCCGCCGACTTCCACCGTGGCGCCCTCGGGAAGGTCCAAACCATCAAGAGCGGAAGCCAGGCCGCCCGTCAGCAAACCCAGGTCGTCGCTTTGAGGGGTGACGGAGATGGTCGCCGACCTTTCCCCGTCCATCCGGCTGAGCGACACAGGCCGGTCGCCCACCTCGACCGCCGCGATGTCCTCCACAGTCACATCGCCTTCGGGGCCGGTGAACAGCGGCAGCCGGCGCAACTCGTCCACGTCTGCGGCCGCCTCGCCCAGCGACACCAGCACCGGCACCTCGTCCTGCCCCTCGGTCTCCAGGTTTCCGATCTGGGTCGGCACCATTAGCCCGTGCATCAGGGCCTGCGCCTGGGTTTCCGTCAAACCGTGATCCAGCGCCTTGGCCCGGTCCACCGCCACCCGCACCCGTGGCCGCTTGTCGGCCAGATTGTTGACCACGTCGATCGCGCCGGGCGTGTCTTTCGCGGCCCGCTCGACCTGATCCGCCGCCTCCAGCAGGGTCTCGGTGCTGGTCGCCCGGACAATCAGGTCGACGGTGGTGGAGATCAACATTGACGACTCGCTGGAACTGACCGAGGTCTGCCCAACCGAATCCCCGGAGGAGTCCGCAAGCGCCCGGCGGACGCGCTCCACCACGGCCGAGGTGACGGCATCGGGCTCCACGGTGACGTAATAAACGGCCTGCGGCTGGGCGGTGAAACTGATGGCGCGCACCGCGCCGCCGCCCACCCGGACCATGACGGACCCCACCCCGTCGACCTGGGCGAGCGCGTCCTCGGTCAGGCGGGCCTGCGCGTCCTCCGTGGCCAGCGAGGTGCCGGCGTGGAACGTCTGGTTGACGGTGATCGTGTTGCCGCCGATGTCGCCCAAGAAGTTGGTCTCCAATGTGGGGACCAACGCCACCGTGCCGCCAAGCACCGCGACGGCCGCTCCAAGCGTGATCACCGGATGACGCAAGACAGTTCGCAAGGACGGAATGTAGAGGCGCTGCCAGAAGCCCTTTCGCTCGCGCTCCTCGGCCTCCCGCCGCTGGACGGCCTGGTCCTCGGCGTCGATCGAGACGGGCGCCTTGACGAACCAGTAGGCCAGCACCGGCACTATGGTCAACGCCACCAGCAGCGACGCGCCCAAGGCGATCGCCACCGTGGGGCCGAACGGCCGGAAAAGCTCGCCCACCATCCCCCCGATGAAGACCATCGGCGCGAACACGGCCGCCGTGCAGAAAGTCGAACTGGCGACCGCGCCGGCGACCTCCCTGACCGCGCCGACAATCGCTTTTCGCTTCTCCTCGCCGTAGCCCAGGTGCCGTTTGATGTTTTCGATCACGACGATCGAGTCATCCACCACCCGGCCGATCGCCAGAGTGATGGCGGCCAGCGTCAACACGTTCAGAGTTTCGCCCGTCCAACGCAGCCCGATGAACGCCATCAGCAGCGACAACGGGATCGAGACGGCGGACACCAAAGTCGCCCTGACCGACCGCAGGAACAGGAGGATCACGACCACCGCGAAAACCAAACCCAAGATGCCCTCGTCGACCAAGCCGTTGATCGAATCCTCGATGAACGGCGCCTGGTCGAAGACGGCCTCGGTCTCAATGCCCTCTTCCTCGAACACCCCGGAAAGCTCCGCCAGGGTTTCGTGGACCGCCCGCGAAACATCCACGGTGTTTCCCTGAGGCGTCTTCGTCACCAGCACAGAGACGGCGGTCTGGCCGTTCAGCCGCGACAGCGAGTCCATTTGCGCGGTGGCGAGTTCCACGTCCGCCACGTCCGCCAAGGTGAGGGTTTCGCCATCCGGCAGCTTCGCCAACGGCAGTTGCCTCAACTCCTCGACGCTGGCGATGGACTGGCCGGTCTGCACGGTCATCGAGAGGGGTCCCTGGACCACTTCGCCGGCCGAGGCGGCCAAACCGTTGTCGACCAGGATTGACTTGACCTTGTCGAGGGGGACCCCCTTGCCGATCAGGTCGTCAGTTCGGGGTGTGATCACAACCTCGTCTTGGGCCATTCCCACCACGGTGACGGTGCGAACGTTTTCGAGGCGCGACAGCCGAGGCTCCAAAACCTCTTCCACCATGTGCTCAAGGGTGGCGCGGTCGCCCGCTTTGACCGCCAGGTTGACCACCGGCAGGTCCTCCATGGAGCCGGTCATCACGGTCACGTCCACCCCGTCGGGGAGCAGCCGGTTGACCCGCGTCATGGCGGTTGACAGCTTTTCGGTGACCGCGTCGATGTTAGTGCCGTAACTGAATTCGACCGTGGCGTAGAGCGCCGAGTTGACCGATGTTGTGACCACGGATTCGACGCCCGGCACCGATTCGATGGCGCCTTCGATCGGGTCCGCCAGCTGTTGTTCCACCAAGTCGGCCGAGGTCGCCTCCTTGGTCGCCGTGATCAGCGCCATGGGCAACTCCACGGACGGGATCATCTCCTGCTTGAGGCTCCTGATGGAGAGGATGCCGCCGAGCAGGATCGCAAGCGAAACGAGCGCCACAACGGCGCGGTTCCGCATCGATAGCTCAGTCAACCGTGACACGTCAACTCCTCGGGGCAAGGGAGAGAATCATGTAAGACTAGCCTGGTTTTCTTCGGCCATCGCACGTTAATGGCCGTTACCCCGCCCGCCTTCAATGATAATTGGTCCACGCCAACGGCAGGAAAGGAGTCCCGCAGGCCCAGGGTCTTGGCTTGGTCTGGTCGGTGACCCGCCTGTCGGATGCGGCCGTGACTGCGATTTGGGAGACTGGTCGCAGATTACCCAGCATCCTCGAGCCGAAACGTTCAGGAGACCCCATGTTGCCCGCCGTCCTGCCGGCCCCGGCCAGTCCGGTGACGGTGCCGCGCCTGCTGCGCGGCCGGATGCTGGTGCTGGACGATCACGAGAATCTGTGCGGCGGCCCGGACGCCCCGGCGGTCGTGTCCTGGGCTGTGTGGGAGGCGCTGACCAGCGCGTTGGCGGTCACCCCGGAGGACAATGTGCTCCTCGGCCTGTCGGACTTCGGGGCCAAGAACTTCATGGGGTCGCTGCCGGTCAACCGCGTGCGGTTGCGGGTTGGCCGGGGCCCCGACGGCGCCGATAACGCCATCATCGACTCGGTCGACCCGCAGCACGTGGCCGAGAGATTCGACAGCGTGGTCATCGCCTCCGGCGACCACATCTTCGCCACGTTGGCGTGGCGGCTGCGCGACCTGGGGATGCTGGTCTGCAATGTCACAACCAGCGCCGCCGGGGTGTCGCGAGCGCTCGTCCAGGCGTGCCAGTGCCACGCCCGCCTGCGGATCAACGTCCGCGACAAGGGCCTGCTCGAGCGCCTCGCCGCCTCGGGGGTGCCAACCCATGGCTACGAGGGGCAGTGGATAGTCCGTAACTTCGGGTAGCGGGTCTGGGCGCTGAAACGGGCTTGGCGGCACGGCATCGTACCTGGTCCAAGACCTAAGAGCGGCCTGCCCGATGCCGTTTGGCCGGTTTTCGCCCCCGCCGCGCCTTTACGTAACAGTCAAGTAGGAGCCTGCGAAATGGTCATGTTGGGCCTTGCGAAACGGTAAAATCGCGGGGTGCGGGATTATCAACGGCGGGTGATCGACGACGAGCTGGACGAATTCCAGCCAAGGTTGGCGGCCACCCACATCTACGGCGCCAAGGGGGTCGGGAAGACGGCGACGGCGCTGCAGCGGTCGGCCAGCGTGATCAGCTTCGACCAAGTGCGGGACCGCGAACTGTTCCAGGC
>JAITFE010000088.1 GCA_031281585.1 Bifidobacteriaceae bacterium
TGTGTTGACGTTGGACGGGCGCGGCATGGACGCCTCCGGCGGCTGGTGGCCCGTTTCGTGGCGGGACGGGGTGTGTTTGTCCGGGGCGCTGGCGGACGCGGCCGTTGAGGCTTTCGGCGTCGAGACCCTTGATGTCGGGTGGCATGGGGAGAGCCCCGGCGCCGCCGCGCAGTTGGTCATCCCGGTCTGCGGCCGGGCGTGGTTCGACCCGGACGGGTTGGACGCCGCCAGCGTGGCGGCCCACGGCGTACCGGGGGTGGTCTGCCCGGCGTGCGGCGTGAAGCGGTGGAGGCCGTTGGCGTTCAACCCGCCTCCGGGCCTGGCGGGGCGGCTCCCGCCGATGCGCTTGAGGCCCGACTCGTCGTGGGGCCCGATCGTGGCGAGCCCGGAGTGGTTCGGCGACGGCCTGAACTCGTACCGCCAAATCCTGGTGCGCCCCGACCTCGGGGAGTTCCTCAACACCGCCAGCCCAAGAGACTTCCGGATCCAAAGCATCGACAAGGCCGCCGCCTGAACGACCTCAAAGATCCTTTCCGCCCTTGTCGGACTCCGCTTGCCGAGTTGTGGTGAGGCGACGCACGGGCGGGCGCGGCCAAGGGCAAAGATGATGGTGCGCTGGGAAGGGCCGGGACGGCCCGGACGCGGAGAGCGGGAGCGGTTTGGGTTGGCGATGGCGCCCCCGTGTCGATAAACGGCAAAACCTGCGCAAGCGTGGACGGCTTGCGGCAATGGCGTCCGCCCAGTTATGGGCGCGGGATGGGTAAATGGCAGTCGAGCTTTGAACAAAGGCCCGGCCGCGCGGTCGGCCGTTGGCAGGGCAACGGGCGTCTGCATATCATGTGATCCACCATGAGAGCCCAGTTGCGGTCGGTGTTGAGCGCCGACGTGGATATTGATGATTACGTGCCCTCAGATCCTGAGGACGATGCCGTGTGGCTTCAGTTCTTGGTCGGTCCTCGCGGTTCCATAGGTGAGGAATCGTTCCAGGTGTTGGTTTGCACCCCTTTGTGGTTGCGCCGCGAGGTCATGCGCCACGGTCCGCAAATCGGTCTGCACCACCTGATCGTGGAACCTCTTGACCTACTTGCGGCCATTCGGTTCATCCAGGAGCGGATCGAAAGGCTCGACGCGCCCGATTGGCCAGAGCTCGGTGAGAAGATCGGCCGCATCGGGCAGTGGGAGTTCGAGGACTACGCCCCGACCCGTTCGGATGTGTGGAATGACCGAAAGGGAACCTAGTTGGCCGGTATTCAAAGGCCAAACCGGCCAACAGCGGCCACGATGTCGCCAACTCGCCCCAACCACCCTCGCACGGGTCTAGTCCACACGAGCCAAGCTGGGCCGCCGGGCGAGGGCACGGAATTCGCCCAGGGCGAGACCGGATCTGCAACCATCCGCCTCCCCAGCGGGAAGGGGCCTGGGCGCCGATGAGTTCGCCGCCGTGGCCAGCAGGATTAGCCACGCCCCAGGCGTGGCTAAACGACGGCTAAACGGGCGGACGATTGCCGTTGGAGTCAACGAGCAGGGCAACCTGTTGGTCGCCGCCGTAAATAGCGGTTCGGGATTCAGCCGGGGCCAGAGGCGGATAATGGCGGAAATGGGAATTGGCCCGACTCTGGGCTGCGCCGCCGGAGGTTACCTGCGGCACGCCGAGGAGAACTTGCTCGAAGCCATGCCAGATGTGAGGGCCATGGGCGTTTCCCGTGTACCATGCCCGGAGAGACGCGCGCCGGTTTTACAGAATTTGAGGATCCCGTGGGCGACCGCGAAATGAGTTATGACCGTTACCTCGAAGGGCTTTCCGCGCGGGTGCGGGGGCTGACGGACAGGGCCCGTTCTGGTTGGTTCTGGCTGGCGGGCTCCGGGTTGTTGGCAGGGCGGGTCGCGCCGCCGGCTTGGCGGGACGTGTTGGCGGATGCCGGCCGGCGGGGGTTCGACTTCGCGGTCAGCGGGTTGGTCGCCGCTGATTCTGTCGCGGTGCGGGAGCGGTCGCTGGAGCTGGTCTTACCTGATGGCGGCACCCCAGGGTGAACCGTGGCCGCTTCGGCCTGCTCGGACGCTTCCATGGGGGACCACGACCCCGACACCCAAAGCCTATGGGTGTATGAAGCGTTCTTTTCCGTGACGACGTGCGCTTCCGAGTCGTTGTGGGAGGGTGTGGCACAGCCGGGCACGGATGAGGAGGACGACGAGGTTTTCGCGCAGCCTTTGGTGCAGCGGGCGGCGGACTACCTGGACCACGCGGCGGCGGTTCTGGCGTTGAACCCGGAGCCGACCCCGGAGTTGTTGTTGGGTCTGTTGGAGGGGGCGAGCGTGCTCGCGTGCTAACCGCCACGATTTTGAGCCACCCTGCTCCAGGTTATTGGGCCGGGCCGTGTGGCTCGGGCTGGGGATGGGGCCCGCGCATGGTGAGGCGTGGTGGCGTTTTTTGGGCTGGCCGCCCGGCGGCGTGTTGGCGCATCCGCCGGGTGCCCCCGGCGCGTCAGGAGACGTGTTGATGATGAATCTAGGCGGTGGTCTCAACTAGTGCGCGGGGTCGGCCTGGCCACCCGCACGCAGGAGATTATCTTGGCCACCGTCAGTTTACGACGGCGACGGGCAGTCTCTGCGGCAGGGGTGTCTTGGCGACGGTATCGGCGTGGCGCGGGCGGCCAAGTCCGGGAGCATCTGGCTCGGGTACTTCGACGAAGGGGTGCTTTGGAACTACGGCTGGGGCACGCCTGGCGCCTCGATCGCACGCTCAATCTCCGCCAGGTGGTGTTTGGGAACTGCGGCTGGGGCACGCCTGGCGCCAGCAGGGAGACCGGCCAGTACGTGGAGCCGCTTGGGAGCCGAGGGGCGGTTCTCTGGCCGACGTCCGCGTTCGAGAAGTTCTGGGAAGCCGCTGATGTCATTGACGACGTGTACGCCGCGACTCTTCTCGGGGAAGGCCTCTGGGCGACAACCTACGTCGATTTCCCCATTCGCCACCTGTACCGCTGTTCGGAGCGCGCCTTCCCCACAAGCGACGCGGGGCCGAAGGCGATTTGTCACGGACGGCACCCTGGCGGCCACCCTTGGGCAGTACGGCGACCCGTTCACTTTCCGGTTGTGGACCCCGGAAGACGAGCCGGAACGGCCTCCCGTGGTGGTCGGCAGGCTCTCCGTGCCCGGCGTTGACCGGCAGGCCGCGCGCAGAATGATGGGATTCGCCGACGAACTGAACGTATTCGTGGGATCGTCCTGGCTTAGGTTGTGCCTTGGGGACTTGATGGGCTGAGCTCTTTCGGCGGACACGGGGGTGCTTCTCGGTCCCCGCTTTGCCCCAGCGGCGGGTGTGCGCGCGGCGGGAGTCCGTCATGGAGGGGTCTGGCGGGACGGCATCGTCGGCTTTTCGGGCTGGGCCTCCTGGCGACCGGAGCCGCCAGCCGACGGGAGCCCCGGCGCGTAATCCGCCGGTCGACGCGCCGGCGGCGCAGAATCCGCCACTGGGCGGACCTGGCGTAACGGAATCCGCCGTTCGGCGCCGACTGGAGGATTGTGCGCCGCTGAACCCGTCGGCCGGGTCAAGCTGGGCTCGCTGCTGCCTCAGATCGGGGCCGAGGCCGGCGGCCTGGAGACGGAATGCGTGCGGCGCCCAGATCTCAGAGCCGGTGAGCTTCGGGTGATCCTGCTTGACACCGACGTGGCGTCCGAACCACTCAAGACCGGCACCGGCGACCCCAGGGTGATCGCGTGGCTCGACCGTCAATCAATTGAAACCCTCTATCTCTCGACCTTGACGGTGGCCGAGGTCCTCTACGGAATCGCGGTCCTGGCAGTCAGCCGGCGGCGCGATGAGCTCCATCGACGCGTCACGGAAGAAGTCTTCCCGCAGTTCGCTAGCCGCATCCTGGTCTTCGACGTTGCCGCCCCGCGAGCCGCCGCGCGCGCCGCTGGCCGCACCATCCCAGACGCCGACAGCTTCATCGTGGCCCTTGCCATTTCTCGTGGCTTGGCCCTGGCCAGGCGGAACGCTAAGCACTCAGCGGCAATCGGCCTCCAGATCATCAACCCCTGGGACTGAACACCGCAAGCGACGCCGTCCTGTGCCGGACGCGTCGGAGGGGATGCTCTCGGGGCGGGCGGTTACAGGCGCTTCTGGCTGTCCCGCCCGGCGAGGAAGTCCGCAAGCATCAGTTTGAGTTCGCCAGGCGGGTGGCCGAGTTGTCCGATCGGGCATCGCCCGCGATCTGAGCCTACGACCTCAGAGTGGAAGCCGCGTGTAGTGGGTTTGCGACACGTTGCTAGGTCGCCCGTCGGCGCGAGGCGTTCCACGCTGAAAACCGGCACACCCAAGGTGCTGCACACCACCACGGTCACGACTTGTGGGCTGGTCGGCAACGTCTACGCGTCCGCCGACCAGCGGCAAGGCCGTGAAGCCAAAGACCAGGGATGGCGTCAAGGGTCCGCTCCCCGCGCCGCAGACCGGGCGATTGTAAAGATCAGGCCGGGGTCAGACGGGCGCCGCGGGGCGGGGCCGTGTAGGGTTGCCCCGTGACTGAAACGCGGATGTTGGCTGCGAGCGCTCGAATGCGCCGCCGAATGCCCTCCCGCGCGTCGCACCACCAGCAGCAGCAGTAGCAACAGCAACAGCAACAGCAGACAGCCTGCCAAGGTCCTTCGGCCCCGGCGCGGCGCGCGTGCCGATTCCCGTCAACCAGCTTCGCAAAGGACCCTTGACATGCGCCTTTCCACTCGATGTATCCACGGTTTTGGACCCTGTCCGGACGCCACCGGCGCCATTTCGACACCCATCTATCAGACCGCCACGTTCGCCCATCCCGCAGTCGGCCAGTCCACCGGTTTCGACTACACCCGCACCGCCAATCCCACCCGTTCTTCTCTGGAGAGCACCATGGCGTCGCTTGAGTCGGGGGCAGCCGCCTTCTGCTTCGCTTCCGGCATGGCCGCCATCTCAACGATCACGGAGCTTTTCGCCCCCGGCGACCACTTTGTTGTCAGCGCCGACGTTTACGGGGGCACGCACCGCCTGTTCGCCGACGTGTCGGCGAAGAACGGCCTCAGTTTCACCAGGGCGAGCACCGACCGGGAAATCGAAGAGGCGATCACTCCCCGCACAAAGGCGGTGTTCATTGAGACCCCCACCAATCCGATGATGCACGTCGTGGACATCGCGGCGGCGGTTCGGGCCGCCCATGCGGCCGGGGCGTTGCTGATAGTGGACAACACTTTCTTGACCCCGTACTTCCAGCGGCCTCTCGAACTGGGCGCGGACATTGTGGTCCATTCGGCCACCAAGTACCTGGCGGGCCACAATGACACCCTGGCCGGGGTGGTTGTGGTCCGGGATCCGGACCTGGGCGAGCGCGTCCGCACGCTCCGCTGCACCCTGGGGGGCGCCCTGGCCCCGTTCGACTCCTGGCTGGTGCAGCGCGGCATCAAGACCCTGGCGGTCCGGATGGAACGCCAAACCGCCAACGCGGCCGCCTTGGCGACTTGGCTCCAGAGCCATCCCGCCGTCCGCGAGGTCTACTATCCCGGCTTGCCCGGCCATCCGGGCCGCGCCGTCAACGAACGCCAGGCGAGCGGCCACGGCGCCATGATCTCCTTCCGGGTGGCGGACCAGGCCGCCGCGCATCAAGTCCTCGCGGCGGTCAAGATCATCCAGTTCGCGGAGTCCCTGGGCGGCACCGAGTCGCTGATCACTTACCCGCTGACCCAGACCCACGCCGAGGTCCCGGAGGCGCAGCGCCGCGAGCTGGGCCTGGATGAGACGCTGCTCCGCCTTTCGGTTGGCCTGGAAGACGTCCGCGACCTGGTCGCGGATTTGGAGCAGGCTCTCAACGGGGCAACGGCCGCGACCGCCGCCACGCCGAACGCCGCCGGGCGCGGCGGCCCACCACCGTTGGCGGATGAGCCCCGTGCTACTTTGTCGGGGCAGCCCGCTCTGGCGCAGACCGGGATCTAGGAGGCAAAGTTGGCGGACGGCACGGCGCAGGGGTCGCGTTTTGACCAGGTGGTGGATCGAAGCGGCACCGGCGCGCTCATGTTGGCGCGGGAGCGTTACAGCGTGCCCGCGGACGCGACGCCGCTGTGGGTGGCGGACATGGCGTTCCGCGCGCCGGAGGCGGTGACGCAGGCGTTGGCGGAACGCGTGCGGCACGGCATCTTCGGTTATTCGCTGCCGACGGACGCGTATTACGAGGCGCTCGCGGGCTGGTTCGCGCGTCGGCACGGCTGGGAGGTCGACCCGCGCGCCGCCGTGTTGACGAGGGGGGTGGTGCACGCCCTCTACCTGGCGTTGGAGGCGCTGACGCCGCCAGACGCGGGCGTGATCATCCAGCCGCCGGTGTACGCGCCCTTCTTTGAGGTCGTCAAGGCGACGGGCCGCCGCTTGTTGGAGAACCCGCTGGTGGAGAGCGCGGGCCGCTACGAGGTCGACTTCGACCAGTTTGAGGCGCTGGCGCGGGACGCCTCGGCGTTCATCTTGTGCTCGCCGCACAATCCGGTGGGGCGGGTGTGGACCCGCGCCGAACTCGCGCGCCTGGCGGACATTTGCCTGCGCCACGACGTTTGGATCATCTCCGACGAGGTCCACCAGGACTTCGTCTATCCCGGCCACAAGCATGTGGTGACTGCCACGCTGGACCCGGCGGTCGCCGCCCGCACGGTCACCACCACGGCCCCGTCTAAGACGTTCAATTTGGCGGGGTTGCAGTTGGCGAACGTTTTTGTGCCCGATGCCGTCGCCAGAGCCCGCCTCCAAGCCGCCTATGCCGCGCAAGGGCTCAGCCAGCACCCCGGCCTGGGGCTGTTGGCCTGCCAGGCCGCCTACGGGGGCGGGGCCGACGCCTGGGTCGACGAGTTGGTGGCCTACCTGGACGGCGCTATGGCGCTGATCGAGTCCCGCGTGGCCGAAGGCGGTCTGCGGGGCGTGCGTTTCGCCCGCCCCGAGGGCACCTACCTGGCGTGGCTGGACTTCCGCGCCCTGGGGTTGGAGCCGGCCGCCCTGCGGCGCTTGGTGCTGAACGAGGCGCGGCTCTGGCTCTCGGACGGGCCGGGCTTCGGCGCGGAGGGGAGGGGCTTTCAGCGGCTGAACGCCGCCGCCCCGCACGCGGTGATCGAAACCGCGCTGGACCGCCTGGCCGCCGCTGTCAACTAACTAACTGCCACGGCCGCGCGTCAGGCGCGGAGGAACTCGCCCACCACCGGCCCCAACTGGGCGAACTCGATCAGGAAGCCGTCGTGGCCGTAGTCGGAGTGGACCAGGTGCACGTCGCCCGCGCCGGGGATCAGCGCGGCCAGTTCGGCGGATTCGCGCGGCAGATACAGCCGGTCCGAGTCGACCGCTACCACCAGGGTCCGCGCCTTGATCGACCCGAGCGCGGCCGCCACCCCGCCGCGGTCGCGGCCCACGTCGTGGGCGCAGAGGGCGTCGGTCAACACGATGTAGGAGTTGGCGTCGAACCGCAGCGCCAACTTGGCCGCGTGATGCTCCAAGTAGGAGGCGACCGCGTAGCGGCCCCCGCCCCCCAACGGCTCCTCGCCCGCCTGGGCGTCGCCGCCGAAGCGGCCCTCCAACTCGACCGCCGAACGGTAAGTGGTGTGGGCGATCTGCCGGGCTATCCCCAAACCCACATGAGGTCCGGCGCCGTCGGGCTGGTCGTAGTAGTCGCCGCCCAGGAAGTTCGGGTCGTTGCGGATCGCGGACAGTTGGGCGTGGGCCCACGCGATTTGGTCCGCGGTGGACTTGGCGGTGGTGGCGACGGGCGCGATCCGCGCCACCCGGTCGGGCGCCATGATGGCCCATTCCAGGACCCGCATGCCGCCCATGGATCCGCCAATGACCAGGGCGAACTGGGAGATGCCGAGGAAATCGGCGAGGGCCAGCTCGACCCGGACCTGGTCGCGGACGGTGATGTACGGAAAGCGGGGGCCGTGGCGGGGCGGGCTCACGGCGCCGGGCAAGGCGGAAAACGTTGGCGAACCGGCGCGGACGGCATCGGGCAAAACTGGCGACCCATGCAAAACCGGCGCCCCGTGCGAACCGACAGGGGCTGCCAAGGAGGCGGGGCCGGTGGTGCCCTGGCAACCGCCGAGGACGTTCGGCGCCAAAACGAAGTACTTGTCGGTGTCCACGGGGGCACCGGGCCCAATCAGGTCGGTCCACCAGCCGGCTGTGGGGTGTCCGGGCCCGGCGGGTCCGCGAATGTGCGAGTCGCCGGTCAGGGCGTGGAGGACTAGGACGGCGTTGTCGCCGGCGGGGTTGAGGCTTCCCCACGTCTCGTAGGCGACGGTCACGTCGATCAGGCCGCCGCGTTCCGGGCGGAACGGCCCAATCCGGTGGAACTGCCGGTGGCCTGGCGGATCCCCCTCCAACCAGGCGCCCGTGGCGGGCACCAGCTGGCCCGGCTCGGGGGCGCGGCCCTCGAAACCCGGTTCGGCGCTGGCGCCCGCCACGGTCATGGTCACGGCGTGGCGGGGGCGGTCGGTCCGGCGGCGACTTGGCGGGCGGCGGCGAAGCCCAATTCCAAGTCGGCCAGGATGTCGTCGATTCCCTCCAGGCCGACGGCCAGGCGAACCAAGCCGGGGGTGACGGCGGAGAGGGCTTGCTCCTCGGGGGTGAGCTGCGAATGCGTGGTCGAGGCGGGGTGGATGACCAGCGAGCGCACGTCGCCAATGTTGGCCACGTTGGAGTGGAGCTTGAGGGCTGAGACGAAGGCCTGCCCGGCTTCCGTCCCGCCCGCGATCTCGAAGGCCAACACGGCGCCCGGTCCGCGCGGCGCGTACTTCTGGGCGAGCGCGCGGTAGGGGCTCGACTCAAGTCCGGAGTAGTGGACCTTCAACACGTCGCTCCGGGCCTGAAGCCATTCGGCCACCTTTTGGGCGTTGGCGACATGGCGCTCAATGCGGAGCGACAGGGTCTCAATGCCCTGGGCCAGCAGGAAGGCGTTGAACGGGGCGATCGCGGGGCCAATGTCGCGGAGCAGCTGCGCCCTGACCTTGAGGATGTAGGAGAGGTTCACGCCGAACACGCCGTTCGGGCCGAAGGCCTCGCCGAAGACCAGGCCGTTGTAGGCCGGGTCGGGCGTGGTGAAGCCGGGGTATTTGCCGGCGGCGGCGTAGTCGAAGCGGCCCGCGTCCACAATGGCGCCGCCAATCGAGTTGCCGTGCCCGCCCAGGTACTTTGTGGCGGAGTGGATGACCACGTCCGCGCCCCAGTCGATCGGCTTGATCAGGTACGGGGTGGCGACGGTGTTGTCGACCAGCAGCGGCAGGCCCGCATCATGGGCCACCTTGGCGACCCCCTCGATGTCCAACACGTCGGTCTTCGGGTTCGGGATGGTCTCCCCGAACAGCAGCTTCGTGTTGGGGCGGATGGCGCGGCGCCATTCGTCCAGGTCGGTCGGGTCGTCCACAAAGGTGACCGTGATGCCGAATCTGGGCAACGTGTTGTTGAACAGCGAATACGTGCCGCCGTAGAGGGACGCGGCGGAGACGATGTGATCCCCGGTGCCCGCAATGTTGAGGATCGCCAGCGTGGTGGCGCTGGCGCCCGAGGCGGTCAACAGCCCGCCCGCGCCGCCTTCCAGCGCGGCGATCCGGTTCTCCACGACTTCCTGCGTGGGGTTGGTCAGGCGGGTGTAGATGGGGCCGAGCTCCTGCAGCGCGAAACGCGCGGCGGCGGTCTTGGCGGACGGGAACACGTAGGACGTGGTTTGGAAGATCGGCAGGGCGCGGGCGCCGGTGCCCGGGTCGGGCTGCTGCCCGGCGTGGATTTGTTTGGTTTCGAAGGACCATTCCTGGCTCATTGGGTTTTTCTCCTGATCTTGGCTGGTCTCGGCTGAGACCAAGGTGCGTGGTTGTTTGAGACTGGGGCATTTTCTTGGGACCGCGCACGGCCGGGGGAATGCGGGCGCACCACAGCTGTCGTCAATGTTTCAGCGGGTGGCCACGCGGCGCCTAGTCAAGAGAACCAAGTCAGGGCAGGTCGAACGTGCGCTGGTGCTTCAGCGACACATTCGACGGGTTTGCATGCGGGCCACAATAGGCGGCCCGCCAACCTTTGGAAAGCCCTTCTCACATAGTGAGACGCCGTCCGTTCGTTGGAGCGGCCCCAGTGTGGACAAAGCCCCGGTCCCGTGCAGGGCCGGGACGTTCCGTAGGACAATGGCAAGACGTTGGCCCGCCCATGCCCGGCCAACCGCGGCAGCCCACTTCGCCGCAGCCCCTGAAGGAAGGAAAACCACACAATGGCAGAGTTGAAACCCGGCGACAAAGCCCCCGATTTCTCCCTTGAGACCGACGAAGGCAAACAATTGACCTTGTCGGATTTGAAGGGGCGCAAGGTCATCCTGTACGTCTACCCGGCCGCGTTCACCCCCGGCTGCTCCCTTGAGGCGCAGGACTTCCGCGACGGGGCCAAGTTCTTTGAGCAGGCCGGATACCAGGTGATCGGCCTGTCCCCGGACACGGCGGAGAAGAACGCGACGTTCGCGCAGAAGCTGAAGCTGCCCTTCAAGCTGCTCTCGGATCCGGACCACAAGGTCTTGGACGCCTATGGCGCCTGGGGTGAAAAGGAGGCCTTCGGCCGCACGACCGTCGGCGTGATCCGTTCCACCTTTGTGATCGGCGCGGACGGCCTGATCGAATTGGTCGAGTACCGCGTCAGGGCCGCCGGGCACGTGGAGCGCCTGGCCCAGGCGTTGGGGGTTGACCTGGAAGGGTTCTAGCCCCGGCGCCGCGGTTTCCCCGCGCACGGTTTCACCCCGCGCACGATGCCGCGCGCCGGCCCCGCCTTCCCCTCGCGGAACGGTGGTCCGGCTTTGCTTTCCCGCGCACGATGCCGCGCGCCGGCCCCGCCTTCGCCCGCCAGGTTGGGCGGTCGCCTAAGCCTCGATCCGCCGATTTGGGGTCGTGTGGCGTGTCGGATCGGCGCCTGGGGTTGGCGGGGGGCGCGTGGCGCGGCGCGGGCGGCTGGTGGCGCGATCGTGCCGCTGGCCTGCGCCAGCTTTTCCACTTGTGGTCTCCACGGGTAGCAGGGGCGGGGGGTTCGTTCGGCGGGTCAGGCGAGCAAGGCCGGGGCCGGGCGCAGCGCGGCGATCCGCGCGGACATCTCGGTCCAGGCTTCGCGCCAGGGCCACCCGCGGGGCAGGTGGAGCGAGAACCGCCGACCGGAGCGGGCGAGGCGGCCCGGGACGTGGACGAGTTCGCGGCGGATGGTCGGAGTGGTGGCTTTGCCGAGTTTCGGGTCGCCGGTCAGGGTCGCGGCCGCGCGGAGCAGGTTGTGCGCGATGGTGGCCAGGACCAGCCAGGCGGCGTTCGCGGTGAACACCCCGGAGGGCATGTGCGCCATCGCGGAGGCTTTAAGGTCCGAGTTGACCTGCTCGATGACGGCGTGGTCCCGGTGGATCTCGTCGACCCGGACGGCGGTCGCCTCCGCTGCGTCCAGGGTGGTGAACACCGGGTGGTGGCGCCATAGCTGGAACAGCTCGTCTTGGCCTTCCTTCGCCTTCGGGTTGAGCTCTTTGACGCGGCGGACCACCAGGCGCCCTTCGATGTGGTTCGCTTTGCGCTGGGCCTCGAACGCTGTGAACGGAACCTCGGCGACCTCCGCGTCGGAGATCCACCGCTGCTGGTCGGCGTCCCAGACCGCGTTGGTGTACTTGATCTTGACCCACGCGTCGTCGGGGATGGCCGCGATGGCTCGTTTGACGGGCTTGGCCATCTTGGCGGTCACGGACACATCCGCGCCGGCTTTGAGCGCCGCGGAGATCGCGGGGCGCCCGAAGAACGCCGAGTCGGCGCGCATCAGGACCGGCCTGCCGGCCAGGTGGGTGCGCGAGACGGTCTTCAAAGCGTCCTGGATCAGGCGGGCCGCGCCCCTGGGGGAGGACACCGACCCCTTGCGGAGCCTCGCGCCGATGACCGCCGGGCGGAACCCGTCGCCTGCGACGGTCGCGAGGAACATGTTCAGGCCCTTCACGCCGCTGTACCCGCGGCCCGCGCCCTGCTTGCGATAACCGTGGACCTCGACCACCGAGTCGTCGATGTCCGCCATCACCCGCCCGGACCCGCCGGCCTGGCCGAGCAGGCCGGACGCCTCCGCGAGCCGGGGGACCAGCCTGGCGGCGACCGCGTCCAGCTGGCGGACGTGCCCGAATTTGAACTTCCGGAGGAACTGGCCGAGCGTGGACGGCGCGTACGCGAACCCGGCCACCTCGCTCATCGCTCCGGCCCGCACCACGTCCAGGTCGTCTATCGAGTCCGCGCCCATGGCCATCCCCGCGACGACGGCCATCACCTTCGCTCCCGGGCGTGCCCCTTTGTCCGTCGGGACCTTGACGTGGCGCTCCGCGAGGCCGGCGAGGCCGGCCTCGCGGGCCAGGCTCATCACCGGGAGGACCCCGGCGGCGGGCAGCAGGTTCGCATCGTCGAACCGCGCGTCGTGGACGCGGGCCAGGGCGGAAGTGTGAGA
>JAITFE010000089.1 GCA_031281585.1 Bifidobacteriaceae bacterium
GGCCCGGGTGCGGGCCTTCGAGCGGCCGTCGGAACGGGAATCGGAACCGCGCGACCCGCCGCCGGAACCGCCCCGGCCCCGACCGGCGCCGTCGCGCCTGCGGCCGCCGGTCTCCCCCAGGTCCTCCCAAGCCTCCGCGTCCAGGCCCGCCGCGGTGCGCTGAGCCTTGGGCAGCACGCCCGTCACGTCCGCCGGGATGTCAAGGTCGGTGTAAAGGTGGGGCGAGGTGTGGTAGGTCTCGGGCGGGTTGGGCTGGCCAATCCCGAGGGTTTTGTCGATCAGCCCCCAACGCGGCAGGTCGTCCCAGTCCACGAAGGTGACCGCGGTGCCCTTGTTGCCGGCCCGCCCGGTCCGCCCGGTGCGGTGCAGGTAGATCTTGTCGTCCTCGGGGCACTGGTAGTTGATCACATGGGTGACGTCGTCCACGTCGATCCCGCGGGCGGCCACGTCGGTCGCCGCCAGCACATCGACCTTGCCCTTGCGGAAAGCCCGCAACGCCTGCTCGCGGGCGCCCTGGCCCAGGTCGCCGTGGATGGCGGCGGCTGCGAAACCGCGGCTGACCAACTCGTCTGCCAGCCGGGCGGCGGACCGCTTGGTGCGGGCGAAGATGATAACCCGCCCGCGACCGCGGGCCTGCAGAATGCGGGCGATGATCTCGGTCTTGTTCAACCCGTGCACGCGGTAGACAACCTGGTTGATGTTGAGGACCGTGGCGCCCTGGTCCTCCGGGTCCTGCACGCGGATGTGCGTCGCCTGGGTCATGTGCCGCCTCGCCATTGCCACCACCGGGCCCGGCATGGTGGCCGAGAACAGCATGGTGTGGCGTCCGGCGGGAGTCTCCGACAATAGCCGCTCCACATCCGGGAGGAAGCCTTGGTCCAGCATCTCGTCCGCCTCGTCGAGGACCACGGTGCGGGCGTGCCCCAAGTCGAGTTGCCGCTGGTTGAGCAGGTCGATCATGCGGCCGGGCGTGCCCACCACGACTTCGGCTCCGCGTTTCAGCGCCTCGACCTGAGGTTCATAGGCGCGCCCGCCGTAGACCTGCACAATCCGGACGGACCGGTTCGAGGCGGCGGTTCCCAGGTCGGTTGCGACCTGCACCGCGAGTTCGCGGGTCGGCACGATCACCACGGCTTGCGGTTTCCCGGGCGCCGGGAGTGCGTCGAAGCCGTCCTCGCCGGGCGAAAGCACTTTTTGCAGCAGCGGGATGCCGAAGCCCAGCGTCTTGCCGGTGCCGGTCTTCGCTTGGCCAATGATGTCGTGGCCGCTGAGCGCCACGGGCAGCGTCAGGGACTGGATTGGGAAGGGTGTGGTGATGCCGGCCTTGGCGAGCGCGTCGACCACGCGCGGGTCCACGTCGAAGTCGGCAAAGGTCGGTTGGGGTTCGGTACTCAAGTGGCTGATTCCTTATCTCTTCAACTAGCTGTGGCAGGCGCGCCTCGGCAGGTCACGCCGGGCAGCCGATCGCTGGTTTTCGAGAATTGTGTCCGCTTGCGGCCGGTCAGCCCATTTCGTCGTCGCGGGCCAGTTTAGCGCCTTGGAGTGGTCGGCGTGTTGCCAGGCGGCTGTTCGCCCGCCCGCGCGTGAGGCGCGGTGGCGCGGCGCAGCGCGTTTTGGGGGTTTCCGCCGCCGATGCCGTGCCCTCCGTCCGCCCCCCGCCCTCCTTGGTCTTTGGGCTGGTCAGGCACCAAAGCCGACCCGGCGGGCCTGGCTCGAGCCGACTTCCACGTAGGCCAGCGCGCTGGTCGGGATGAGCAAGGTGCGGCCGTGTTTGTCGGTCAGCGTAATCAAAGGCTGACCGTCTTGGATGGCGGCGGCTATGGCGTCCCGGACCTCTTCGGCCCGTTGGTCGGTGTTGAGAGTGATTTCCCGTGGGACTTGGCGCATTCCGATGGTTATCTCCATGAGCCCGATTCTATGGCCGGGTCGAGCCGTTTGCCGGACGCCGCCGGGCTGGTTCAGTTCTGGGCGTAACGCCGGCCGAGCCGTCCCCAGCGTGCGAATCATCGGGGGCTCGGCGCATCTCCTCCGAACTGGATCAGCTGGCGGGGGCGCTTGGCGTCAGGCTCCGAGCACCCTGACCTCGTACTGCTCGAAGACTCTGTCCGCGGTGGCGACGGTGAGCCCTTCGACCAGGGCCTGGGCGATCAACAGCCGGTCGAACGGGTCGCGGTGGTGCCAGGGCAGGTCGGCGGCCGCTTCGGCGTGGCGGGCGGTCAGGTGGAGTTCGCGGTAGCCGGCCGCGGCGAGCGCGTCAGCGTAGCCCGGCTCGACCTGGAGCTTTCCGAGCGATGATTTCAACGAGATCTCGGCGACGCTCATGGCCGAGAAGAACACCACGTTGGCGCCATCGGTCACCGCGTCGCGGAACGGCGCCAGGCGGGGATGGTCCTCCAGCGACCAGAGCAGCACGTTCGTGTCAAGCAGGAGCCTCATGCCCCGTACCAATCCAACTCGTCCTGCTCGGTGAACCGGTCCCACCCGTCTGGTGCCGTCATCTTGCCTCGCCACAGCCCTACCGGGCGTTGCGCACCCCCGGCTGCTGCGGGCAGGACCCGCACCACGGGACGGCCGTGCCTAGTGACCACCACGGGGTCGCCCGTGCGTTCGATTTCCGCCACGATCTGGGACAAGTGGGCCTTGAAGTCGTAGATGCTGATTGCCTGATCGTCGAAAACCATAGACGCATCGTAACAAGTCTGACTGGTCTGACCAATATGAGCGACGCGGTGATCTTGTGATCTCGTGATCCGCGCGGCCGCGAATAGTGTCAGCGGGCCGTGGTGTGATTGAGGCATGGAAACGAGCCGCTTGGCGCTGAGGCTGGATGTGACGCCGCCGCCGGTCCCGGAAGTCGAGCCGGACCAGTCGCAGGCCGGGGTACTCCGCATGATTGAGCGAGGCGAATCGGTCAGCGTCTTCGGGTTCCCCGGCACGGGCAAGACCCTGGTCGCGGAGTTGGCGGTGGCCAGGGCCCTCGCGGCGGGTCTGGACGGGCGGCGGCTGGTCGTTTTGAGCGCGGACCGGCACGGCGCCGCCGAATTGTCGGCGCGGATCGTTAGGCGGGTCGGCTCGGTGGTGGCGGGTCGTCCGGCCGTCACGCCCACGTCGTTGGCCATGACCATTCTTCAAGCCCGTGCGGAGGCGGTCGCGGGCAGCGGACTGGACGGGGCGCTCGAGGCGTCGCGGGAGTACCAGCCGCAAATGGTGACCGGGGCCGAGCAATCGGCGGCGCTCGCCGCGCTGCTGGAGGCGGACGCGGAGGGCGTGGGGCCGGGCGTCGGATGGCCGCCGTCAGTGCCGCCGGAGGCCCGCCGCTTGACTGCTTTCCGCGACGAGCTTCGGGATCTGCTCATGCGGGCCGCCGAAAGGGGTCTCGATGCCGTGGATCTGGCTCGTCTGGGCCAAGACCGGGGACGGCCCGACTGGGTGGCCGCCGCCCATTTCTACCAGCGCTACCTGGACACGCTCGACCTGCGGAACACGGCCGACGCGGGGCTGAAACTGGATGCCGCCGCGATGGTGGCCCAGGCGCACCTGTGCCTGCGGGACTGGGACCGGCCCCTTTCCGTGCGGGGCCAGTCCGTGGAACTTGATTTGGCCGGGCGCCCAGGTTGGGAACTGGTGATAGTCGATGACTACCAAGAGGCTTCGCTGGCGCTCCACCGGTTGGTGGGGCAGTTGGCCGCCCAAGGCTCCCAGGTCGTTTGCCTCGGCAGCCCGGACACCGCCGCCCAGTCGTTCCGGGGCGCTTTGCCCGGCCAACTGGTCGCGTCGACCGGCCCGGCGCCGGATGGCTGGGAGGCGCTTGAGGCTGTCTTGGGCCGGTGCTGGCGGCAATCCGGGGAACTGCACGCCAAAGCGGTCGAGGTGGTGGCGCGCCTAAGGCCCGCGGGACGGTCGCGTGCGGCGGTGGTGCCGCCGGCGCCCGCAAGCGCGCCGAAGGGGCCGTCGGCGCAGTCGAAATCCGGGCTGGTCAGGGCTGCGGCGGTCGGGTCGGCTGCCGAGGCGGCGGCGGTGATCGCACGCCGTCTGCGTGAAGCGCACGCCGTTGACGGCCTGGCGTTCAGTTCGATGGCGGTCTTGACCCGGACCGCCGGGCAGGTGGCGCTGATGCGTTCGCTTCTGACCGGCGCGGGCGTGCCGGTCAGAGTGCCCGGCTCGGAGGTGTTGGCCACTGACCATCCGGCGGTCGCGCCACTGGTGACGCTGATGCGCTGGACGGCTCGCGGCGCCTCGCTTCCGCCGGACGCGGCGGCCAGCCTGTTGGTTTCGAGCGTTGGCGGGATGGACGCGGCTGATCTGCGCGAACTGCGCCGCGCGCTCAGCCGGGAGGGTCGCGCGGAGGGCGTGGCCGGGCCGCCGGACGTGTTGGCGGCGCGGCTTCTGGACGGCGGGACGGGGGAGGTCCAGGGCTTCGCGCCCGCTGAGGCGCTTGGGCGAAGCGTGCCCGCGCGGTTGGCGCCGGCCGTAGAGCGGCTGCGGTCGGCTCTGCGGGCCGGTCGTCAGGCGGCCGCCCGCTCGGGGGCCGGGGCCGCAGATGTGTTGTGGGCTATTTGGGAGGCCTCCGGCCTGGGCGAGCTTTGGTCCGGATGGGCGCTCGCCGGAGGGCCGCGCGGGTCGCGCGCCGACGCCAACCTTGACGCGGTTCTCGCCCTGTTCGCAGCCGCCAGCCGCCACGACGCCCGCAAGCCGGGCTCCGGCTCGGCCGGCTTCGCCGCCTACCTGGAGGCTCAACAGCTGCCGAGCGACACGATCGCGGCGCAGGCGCCGCCGGGCGACCGGGTCACCGTTTCAACCGCCACCGCCGCGATCGGCCGGGAATGGGACCTGGTCGCGTTGGTGGGTCTTGAGGAAGACGTCTGGCCTGACCTGCGGCTGCGGGACACGTTGCTGGGGGCCGGGCGCCTGGCGGACATTGTCGACGGGAAAGACGTGCCTGCGGCCGGGCCCGAACGCAGGCGCGAGGTGCTGGAGGAAGAGACGCGCTCCTTCGCTTTGGCCTTGACCCGCGCCAAGCGGGAGGTCTTGGCCGTGGCGGTCGCCAACACCGACGAACAGCCATCCCGCTTTTTCTATTGGCTGGCCGGCGAGGCGGCCAGTGAAGCGGCCGGCGCGGCGACGGCGGGCGGGTCGGGCGGCCAAAGCGCGGCGGGGCGGTGTTGGCCGTTCGACCTACGCGGCATAGTCGCCGAGGGGCGCGCGCGACTGGCGTGCCCGCCGCCAACCGGGCACGGCGGGGGCGGCCACCTCGAGGCTCGTTCATGCGGCAATGGGGACGCCGAAACCGGCGGAGCGGGGAGAACCGAGGCGGCGGTCGGATCGGCGGCGGTGTGGGGGGCCGGGGGCTCCGGGGCGGCTGGCCTGGGCGTGGCGGCGGCTGGCACGGGCGTGGCGGCGGCTGGCGGGGGGACGGCATCGGCGGCGGTGTGGGAGGCCGGGGGCGCCGGGTCGGCTGGCCTGGGCGTGGCGGCGGACCACAGTGGCGCGTCGGGCGGAGACGCGGCGGGTGCTGCCTGCGGGGACGCGGCGCGGGTCCTGGCCGTCTTGGCCGCAGTCGGGGCCGATGGCGCGGACCCGGCCGAGTGGCCCGGCGTCCTGGGCCGGTCTGCGGCTGACGGCCTTCACGACGGCCGGAGCGCGCCCGTGCTCAGCCCGTCAAAGGTGGAGGCGCTGTCGAAATGCCCTTTGCTGTGGGCTCTTGAGAAGGCGGGCGGCACGCGCCAGGCGGGGGACAGGGCGACGTTGGGCACCTTGATTCACTGGTTGGCGGAGGAATATCCGCACGATGGCCCGGGTGAGCTGAAACGGCGCTTGCGGGAGCATTGGTCCGAACTCGGTCTTGAGGACAGCTATTCGAGCCGCCGGCTGCTGGAGGAAGCGCTTCAAATGGCCGAACGGCTGGGGATTTACCAGGAGTCGCACCCGAATCTGGTGGCCAGCGAGGCGGAGATCAAGCTGCCCGAGCCGGGCCCGGCCTTAGCGAACGGCACCCAACTGCCGGTCCGGCTGGCCGGGCGGATCGACCGCCTTGAAGGCGAGGGGCCGGACCGGGTTCGCGTGGTCGACTTCAAGACCGGCAAGAACGTGCCCAGTGCGGCGGACGCCGAACTCAATCCCCAACTCGGCGCCTACCAGGTGGCCGTCAACGCCGGATTGGTGCCGCCCCACCGCTCAGCCAGCGAGGCGGTGCTGGTGTATCTGAGCAGCGGGGCCAGCCGGCCGGCGGAACGACGGCAGCCCGCCCTGGCGGCGGACGGCGGCGCCAACTGGATGATCGACCTGCTGAGCCAATGCGCGAAGAACGCCCAGGGCCCAACCTTTGAGGCGCGCCCCGGACCGCAGTGCCGCAATTGCTCCGTCAAGACCTCTTGCCCGGCTTGGCCCGAGGGAAAGCAGGTGGTCGCGTGAACCTGCGGTGCACGCCTCAACGCCTCGCCGAACTGATTGACGGGGGGACCGTGTTGACCGCCGAACAGGCCCAGGTGGTCGGCGCGCCGCTCGCGTCGCACCTGGTGGTGGCCGGCGCCGGGGCGGGAAAGACGTTCGTGATGGCGCTGCGCGTGGTGTACCTGGTCGCCAACGGCCTGGTCGAACCGGACGCGATTCTGGGACTGACCTTCACGCGCAAGGCGGCGGCCGAGCTGGGCCAGCGGATCCGCGCCATGCTGGCCCGCCTGCCAGCGGACCTGGTGGGCGGCCCGGACGCGCCATGGCCCGTGGTTTCCACCTATGACGCCTACGCCTCCTCGCTGGTCCGCAGCTACGGCCTGCAAGTCGGGGCGGACCCGGACGCGCGAATCCTGACCGGGGCACAAAGGTGGCAGGTGGCGACCGACGTGGTGGAAAGCTGGGCGGGCGACCCGGACATCAGCGCCAGCACGGGATGGCTCGCCGGCCTCCTGATGGGGCTGGCGGACCAGACCGCAGACAACCAGGTCGAGCCGGATCGCCTGATCGCCTACCTCGACAGCGTGATCCTGGACTTGGCGGGCAAGGAGCCGGGCGTCAACCCGGCGACGGGAAGGCGGAAGAGTTCGGCGCCGGCGGGGGTGACCAGCGCGATCACAGGGCTCATGAACCGACGCGCCGCCGCCCGGCTGATCAACGAGTACCGTGCGCGGAAGGCCGAACTCGGCGCCATGGACTTCGCCGACCGAGCGGCGTGGGCGCGGCGTCTCGCCCGGCTGGGGATGGACGGCTCCGCGCGCAACCCCGTGGCGCGGGCCGAACGCGATCGCTTCAAGACTGTGGTACTCGACGAGTTCCAAGACACCTCGACCTCCCAGATCGACTTTCTCAGCGCCCTGTTCGCGCCCATGCCGGTGATGGCCGTGGGCGACCCGCATCAATCGATCTACGGCTGGCGGGGAGCGTCCGCGACCGCGCTGGAAGCGTTCTTGGAACGTTTCCAAGCCTCTGAGTCGGGACTCCCGCCAAAACGGCCCGCGACCTTGCATCTCAGCGTCGCCTGGCGCAACGACCGAGCGATCCTCGACGTGGCCAACCGGGTGGCGCAACCGTTGCGTGCGGCCAGTTTGATCGAGTTGCCGGAACTGCGGCAGCGTCCCGGCGCCGGGCCCGGCCAGGTCGACTCCGGCTATTTCGAGACGAGGGCCGCCGAAGCGGAGGCTGTTGCCGCTTATCTTTCGGAGCATTGGGCGCCATCCCTCAACGGGGCGAGTCCCCGGACTGCGGCCGTGCTGGTCCGGACCCGCGCCCAAATTGATCCTGTCGTCGCAGGCTTGGAGGCTGCGGAGTTGGATTATCAGGTGATCGGGCGGGGCGGCCTGCTGCGCGCGCCCGAGGTCCGCGACGTGGTCAGTGTGCTCGCCGCGAGTCAGGACTTGACCAGGGGAGACGCCTTCATGCGGCTGGCCGCCTCGCCGCGCTTCGCCCTGGGCATCAAAGACTTGGACGCGTTGGCGCGGCTCGCCCGGCGGAACAGCGAGGACGGCGGGAACGGCACCGCTCAAGAAGTCCTTGGTCTAGGCGCCGCGAGCGGCGCTCCGGCCGGGGACGCCGAACGCTTGAGCGTGCTGGACGCGCTCGAGGCGGTGATCGCGGCTCCGCCGGACGCGGATTGTGGCGGCATCAGCCCGCAAGGCGTTGCGCGCCTTCGGCGGATTGGCCGGGCGCTGGGCCGCGTCAGGCGGGCCGCCTCCTACCTCAGCCTGCCGGAACTGGTGTTGGAAGCCGAACGCACCCTGGGTCTGGACATCGACCTTCTGGCAGCGCCCGGTCCGGCCGGCCGCAGCCAAGTCAGCCAGTTGGTGAACGAGGCGCACAACTACTCGCAGAACCAAGACGTTGCGAGTCTGACGGGCTTCCTGAACTGGTTGGAAGCCGAAGAAGAACAGGCGGACGGGCTTGAACTGGCCGACGTGCCGGCCCCGGGGGGCGCCGTCCAAGTGTTGACCGTTCACGCGGCCAAGGGGCTGGAATGGGACGTGGTGTGCGTGCCCGGCTTGGTTCAGGGCGGCTTCCCGGCCGTCACCGTCAAAGAGGTCGACGGGGAACAAGAGGCGGTGGGCCTGGGCTGGTTGAGCGACGCCCGCCGCAGCGGCTCCAGCGGCGGCTTGCCCTGGCCGCTGCGCCTTGACGGCGGCCCATTGCCCGCCTTCCGTCATGAGGAGGCCGCCGATGTGGTTGAGCTGGGGGAGGCCTTCGAAAACTTCAAGCGTGAGGTCGGGCGCCACCTTGTGGCCGAAGACCGCCGAGTCGCCTATGTCGCGGTCACCCGCGCCAGGACGCATCTGTTCCTCAGCGGCTCCTGGATCACAACCACGCCGAAAGGCAGGCCGCCGTCCGTTTTCCTGCGAGAGCTTCTGGCAGGCGGTTTGATCGACGCGTCGCGGTGGGCCCAGGATCCAGGCGAAATCGAACCAGGTGAGGTTGCCGAGCAGTTCGCCGTCTGGCCGCCCGAGAATCCCGCCGGCCGCCGGGGCCCGGCCCTGGCACGCGCGGCCGCCGCCGTTGACGCCGCACGGCGCGACTTGCCCGCACGGCTTCGACCGGCCGAGGCTATTCGCCTGCTTGAGGGGATGAACTCCGAGTTGGCCGCGCGGGCAGCGCTGCTCTTGCGGGAACGCGAGCGATCGGCGGCGAACCTGGTTGTGGCGCTGCCCGCGCAAAACTCGGCGACCACCCTGATCGGACTGGCCGGCGGGGACGGCGACGCGCTCGACCGGCTCCGGCGGCCGGTTCCGGTCAAGCCCAGCCGCGGCGCCACGCTGGGGGAGGAGTTCCACCGCCGCGCCGCCCTCGAATTGGCGGTGGGGGCGCACAGCCGCGTGCGCCAAGACATGCTTGACGCCGCCTTGTTAGCCGACCACCACGTCGATTCGGCCGCAGAAGCCCACCTGAACAGCCTCATGGAGGCCTTCCGGCGTTCCCGGTGGATGAGCGGCGCCGACACGCTCGTGGCGGTCGAGACGGAACTGGAAATCGAACTGCTTGGACGCTGCGTGGTAGCCCGAATCGACGCGGTCTTCCGCGACCCGTCTGGCCGGATGGTTGTGGTCGACTGGAAGACGGGCACCAGCGACTCGGGGAGCGCCAGGCCCATCCACGCCGACCAAGTCCGGCTCTACCAGACCGCAGTGGCCAGCCAAAACGGCCTCGCGCCGGACCAGATCCAGGGCTACGTGCACTACGTCATGGAGAACCGGTCGGTCCCGGTGAAATGCCCGCCCGACTACCTGTCCCACCTGGCCGACCGGCTCTCAGCGCTGGGCGCCACCGAGCTCTGACCCCTGCCCGAACACCTTTATCCACCACGAAGTGTGTCCGGAGCAACGCAAAATGAGACAAACCCGGACCGTCGAACGCTCAAAGCGGCCGAAGGTCCGGGTCCGACCCGTTCCAACCGCCTGAAACCCGGCCAGACCGCAGCCAACGGTTTGCCAGTCAAATGATGTGGCGCTTTGGGATCTTCGCGCGCGGTTTGCGGCCCTTGTCCGCCTCCTTGCCGGTCGGCGCCAACTGGAACACCGGCTCCAAACCTCGCTCCTTGCGGCCGCGCAGCCGCTCCAGCATCCGGTCGATCGCATCCGCCATTTCCCGAGGCCTCGGCGGACTCCAATCCGGGTGGGCGGGATCGAAACCGCAACGGTATGCCGTCCCCCAAACGCTGATGACAAACCCCTCCGCGACGAAGGGGAGGTCGGGGTCGCCGACGTCGACCACCACATCGCCCCCCGGTGGTCGAGCGCGCTCACCGGACGCCAGCACACCCACCGGGAGTTCGGGACCAGCCGCATGGCCACGTCCCCCAAGTACACCATCAGCCGTTGTTCCATCCGCTCCACTTTTGAGGGGTCGGGAAGCGCTCGTTCCAGGCACCATGGCCGTGCTTCGACCCCGCCAGGGCGCGGGACCGCTGCTCGTAGGCCGCATGGTGGAAGTAGGGCAGCCAGTCCTCGCCGTCCTCCGGCTCGCGGCGGACCCAGTCGACCGCCCATTCCCCCAAAGGCTCCAACGACCTGACCGACCCGTCCAACTCCGGGCCGCCGTCCGCCGCGACCATCTCCCGCAACCGGACGCGGCACCCCGGGATCTGGGCGGCGAACCGGTCAAACAACCTGTCCTGGACCGCGTACCAAGCCCGCGAATCCAGCCCGCGCGGATTCTCAAACCGATTCCGCACCACCCCATCAGGCCGCGACGTGAACCACATTCCGTCACCCCTGCCGCCGCCGCGCCCCGCTGTCAGATGCCGCGGTTGAATTCGCGCCGTCCGGCGTGGGGGGTGCGGCCTTTGGCCGCCTCCCGCCCGGTCGGGGCCGCCTGAAACACCGGCTCCAAACCCTTTCGCCGGCGCTCCTCCAACCGCGCCAACGTCTGATCCACATAATCTGTCGCCTCGCGCGGGTTCGGCGCCCGGTACTCCGGATGCGACGGGTCGAAGCCGGCGGTGTAGGCGTGGGTGAAAACCAGGCCATCGGCGGCGCGCGGCTGGAACGGCCGGTTCGGGTCACCCACATCCAACAGAATGTCGCCGGCCGGGTGGTCGCCGACGAAGTTCCCGCGCCAGCACACCCACCGAGACCTCGGCACCAGGCGCATCATCACGTCGCTCACGTACACGGCCAGCCGCTGCCGCATCCGGTCCGCCTGGGGGGAGAGGTACCAGTTCTTGTACACGAGGTGGCCGTTGTCCACCTCGTGGACCCTGGGCGCGTCCCGGTTGAACCAGATCGACAGCCAGTCCTCGCCGTCGTCCGGCTCCCGCTTGACCCAGTCCAACACCCACTGGCACACCGGCTCCAGGGACCGCAGCGAGCAGTCCAGTTCCGGGCCGCCCGTCTCGGCGACCATCTCCCGCAGCTTGGTCCTGCACCCGGGAACCTGCGACATGAACCGGTCGAACAACTGGTCCTGGACCCGGTACCAGGCCCGCGACTCCTGGCGCTCCTTGTTGTCCCTCGTGCCCAGCGGCCCGGTCCCGTCAGATGTAGATGATGTAGGCAAGGCCCTCTTCCTCCAGCAAGTCGAGCTCTTCCCAATCCGGGCCGGACACGCCGCTCCGCTTCTGATCCGGGAAGTACATGCGCACAATCCTCTCAAACCCCAACTTGGCGGGCGTGAAACCCGGCTCGCCGGCGGCCA